>CAYVYG010000028.1:0-14868 GCA_964454385.1 uncultured Microthrixaceae bacterium | reverse complement strand
GTGGTACCGCCACCGAAGGGCCCGACAGATCCGACCAGGGGCGCGGCGGCAAACCCCGGCACGCCCGGTGCTCTGCCACGGCGCCACTGATCACGGGCTCCGCTCGCGATGCCAGACCCGAGCGCATCGGCGCGCGCCGCCGGGTCGTACGCGATCGCGCCGATTTCGTCGGCTGCAGGCGTGCCCTCCGCTGACGGACCCAGCTGTAGCTCGTCGACGATCCAGTCGCGGGCTGCATCCGCTTCAGCGGTCTCCCCCGCAGCGCGCAGGGTCTGGGAGATCAAGCCCGTGCTGTTGGCATTCGGCGCCTCGGTCCACTTGCCGCCACCGAAGGACCCGTCGGGCTGTTGGCGTGAGGTGAGCCACTCAAGAGAGTCCGAGAGCACCCGATCGAGCGCATCGGAGCGCTCGAGGCCCAACAGGACCTGGGCCACCAGGGCAGTCGAGTCAGGGTCGGCCTCGGAGTCGTCCTCACAGCCCGGTGTCCCGTCGAAGAGCAGCCTGAACCCACCCGACGGGCACTGCTGGTCCACGACGAACCCGATCGATTCGCCCGGCACCCCGCCGTCGGTGTGGCTGAGGGCCATCATCGCCCATGCCTGTCCGAGCATCAGGCTGTAGTCGGGTCCGTAGGGGTTGCGATCCGAGAACCGCCCAGCCCGGTCACCGGTGGTCGTCATGAGCGAGCGCAGCTCGGTCTCCAGGTCCACCCCGTCGACGTCGGTGGTGTCGAGCCCCGCCCCGAGAGCCACCAGGTACACCTTGGCGAGCGCACCTGCGCTGCGCACCCCGGGGGTCTCCGGGTCGGCATCCCAGGTCGAATATGTGCCCAGGTTGTCCAACAGGTGCTGGGCGAGCTCGACGGTCGCCGGATCGGACGCGTGACCGGTGGCGATCCGGGCGATCGCGAAGTCGCCCATCAGACCCCAGTCCACAGTCCCCTCGAGGAAGCCCGGCAGCGTTCCGCCGTTGGCCGCTAGCTCTGAGTCCATCCAGGCGATCGCAGCGTCTGCCTCGGGGGACCCGGCGGCTCCGGCGGACCCTGCCAGGCCGATCGTGACCGAGACGAACAGGACCACGCTCGCGATGGCAGCGACCACCGGGGAGACGGTTCGCCTCGGCGCGGGTGTCGCACTCCGAGGTGGCCTCGGCACCTCCGTCGCGATGATCCGCAGGTTCGCGTCGGCGTTGCGACGACGAATGCGGGAACTACAAGCGATGTGTCCTGTCATGGGTTCCTCCCGGTGTCGTGGACCCGGGGGAACCGCACTGCGACTCCGACGGGCTCCGCGTCCGCTTTCCGCGGCGGACGTACTCGAAGCATCAGTCACCCGTGACGGTGCTCCGGCTTGCACGGATTCGCCGGAGCCGATCCGATGATCGGCTCCCCGTGCCCACGGTTGCGGGACAGCGCCGGTTTGCGACCGGCTTCCCCACCACGGGAGATGCAAGTTGTGTGTCGGGTGCCATCTCAGCATCAAAGCGCGCGCCGCGCAAACTGCCAACCGGAACGCAGGCTGCCGCCCGAGCCCGAGGCGTACACCGGCGAGCCCGGTGGTGAGCCCGAGGCGTGTCCCGGGGCTGTATATGGTGAGCGCCATGGCTGACGAACATGTGCTGTCCCAGGCCGCGTACGACCGTCTGGTCGCCGAGCTCGAGCAGCTGCGCACCCACGGCCGCATCGAGTTGGCCGACCGGATCGAGCGTGCACGTGAGCACGGCGACCTCAAGGAGAACGCCGAGTACCACGCCGCGAAGGACGAGAAGGCGAAGATGGAGACCCGCATAGCGGTGATCGCCGAGAAGATCGACAAGGCCGTCATCGTCGATGCATCCGGTTCGTCCCGGGTGGTGGTGGGCAGCGTCGTGACGATCCGCTTCGAGGACGACGATCCCGACGAGGCCGAGCGATACCTCGTGGGTTCGATCGAGGAGCACCACGACGATCTGCACGTGGTGTCACCGACCTCGCCGATGGGCGAGGCGCTGCTCGGCGAGGAAGCCGGCGCATGGGTGAGCTACGAGGCACCCAACGGCGCAGCGATGCGCGTCGAGGTGGTCGCGGTCGAGTGAGTTCCCGGCCGCCTATGGTTGAGCGCAGCCGGGAACATCCCGCACGCTGGGGCTGACAGTTCATCCACAACGGAGGTCGGCTCGAAATGCTCAAGGGATTCAAGGACTTCATCTCGCGTGGCAACGCGATCGACCTGGCGGTCGGTGTGGTCATCGGTGCTGCGTTCGGCACAGTGATCACGGCGATCGTCGACGGTTTCATCAACCCGATCGTCGGCGCGGTGCTACCCAGCGCTGCCGACGATCTCGCCGCGATGTACTGGACCGTCGGTGGAGCCAAGCTGCAGCTCGGCATGATCGCATCGAGTCTCATCACCTTCATCGCCACCGCGTTCGCGGTCTACCTGTTCGTGGTCATGCCGATGAACGCGTGGGCGGAGCGCCGCCGGACGGATGCCGACGAGGAGCCCACCAACGACGAGAAGATGGTCGCTCTGCTGGAGCGCATTGCCGAGAAGTGAGACTGCGCGCCGTGCTCAGCCCGGCACCGTGGGTACCACCTCGAAGTGGACCGACACACCCAGACGCTCCTCGAGGAGCGAGGAACGGTCCTGAGCACTGAAGGTCTCGAGGTCGAGATCACGCTCTCCGGCCGGGTGCAGACCGATCACCAGATCTGAGCCATCGTCCTGGGCATTACGCACGCTCACCGATCCGACACCCCGGTCGTGGTTGCGGTCGAACGCGATCGCGACCCGCAACAGAGCGGCCATCGAGGTGACCCGGTCGCGGTCCACGTCCGTCAGCGCCGCGAACTCGGCGTGCTTGGAGCTGGAGGGATCGCTCTTGCGGTGGTAGCGCGCCACCTGCGCGATCAGCTCCTTTTCGTTGTCGGTGAACCCCGTCAGGTGCTCGGAGTTGCGGATCACGTAGTAGCTGTGCTTGTGGTGCGCGCTGTGGGAGATGAACAGGCCGACGTTCGCGAGCATCGCGGCGGCCTCGAGGATCTCACGGTCGCACTCGCCCAGCCCGAGGCGGTCGCCCAACAGGTCGAACAGCGCCAGCGCGTGCTCCGAGACGGTGAGCGCGTGCTGCGGGTCGTCGTCACAGATCTCGAGCAGGTGCAGCACCGAGGCCCGCCGCAGGTCGGACAGATGGTGCATCGCTCCGGTCCGAAACCGCGAGAACGCGTCCAGCAGGACGCCTTCGCGCAGCGCGTAGTCCGAGAAGGTGAGCGAGCGCACACCGAAGGAGTCGCACACGCCCTCGAGCACGAGAGCACCACCGAGGAGTATGTCCGCACGGGAAGGATCCATGCCCGCCAACCCGGCACGCTCCTTGGCGGTTGCGGCGCCAGCCAGCTCGGAGATCACCTTGCCGAGGGCCTTGCGGGTGATCACCTGACCGTTCATGTCAACAGGAGGCTCCGCGCCCTTGCGGGCGATCGCCATGCGCACGAGGGTCTCGGCGGTGCCCGAGCACGCGACGGCCACCTCGTGGTCGAGGGCCGCGGCTTCGTGGGCGGCCGCCGCGAAGCGCGCCCGGACCAGGTTCCGACAACGCGACACCGAGCCCTTGGGCACGGTTCCCTGCGGGAAGAACCGCCGTGTCATCCTGATCGCACCGAGCTTGTGCGAACGGGCGAATCGCACCTCGGTTCCACGCCCGATGAGGACCTCGGTGCTTCCCCCGCCGACGTCGACCAACAGCAACTCGGACTCGAACACCGGCAGGGCCTGCAGGACACCGAGTTGGATGAGCCGGGCCTCCTCCACCCCCGAGATCACGTTCACCTCGATGCCCGCTTCGTCGCGCACCCTGGCGGTGAACACCGACGCGTTCGCGGCCTCACGAACCGCGGATGTCGCGACCGCCCGGACCACGGCGTCGAAACCTCTGGCGATCTCGGCGCAGCGCGACAGAGCGGCGACACCCCGGTCGATCGCCTCGGCGTCGAGCTCGGCCATGTCGTCGATCCCCGAACCGAGCCGCACGACCTCCTTGTGCCTGGTCAGCACCTCGAAGGGCCCCGTCACAGCTGATCGGGCGACGACCATGTGCACCGAGTTGGTGCCGATGTCGACTGCGGCGACGGTGTGCACACGACCAACCCTACGGGCGACCCCGGCGGGAACCGCAACCCCGGCACCGCTCGGGTTGCATGGCACGATGTTGACGATGACCGTTGAGCAGCCATCGCGGCCACCCGGGTGGGACGATCGCTGGGAGCGCGAGTGGTCGGCTTGGCGCGCCGGGTACCGGGCGTCGGCGGCGGAGCCGGTCCGGGTGGTCCGCATCGACAAGGGGGGCATAACGGTGGCCGCCTCCCGTGACGTGCAGGAACTCGTCGTCGCCGCCAAGGCGGTGCGACGGGTCGTGGTCGGTGACGTCTGCGCTCTCGACAAGACCGCTGGACGCATCGAGGCGATCCTTCCCCGCCGCACGGTCTTCGAACGCCGCGCACCCGGTTCGGGGCGCGACGACATAGCCGTGGCCGCCAAGGCGCTCGCAGCGAACATGGACGTCGTGTTGGTCCTCCAGGCACTCGACGGGGGTGTCAACACGTCCCGGTTGGCCCGGGAGATGGTGCTCGCCTGGGAGAGCGGAGCGAGCCCGGTGGTGGTGCTCACCAAGTTCGATCTGGTGACGCCGGCCCTTGCGCGATCCGCGCAGTCCGAGGCTGAGGCGTTCGCGCCGGGCGTACCGGTGGTCCGTGTGTCCTCGGTGTCGCGGGGACATCCCGGCACCTCCGAGCTCGACCCGCACCTACCGCCCGGCACGGTTGCAGCTCTCCTTGGCGCTTCGGGTGCGGGCAAGTCGACGCTCGCGAACTCGCTCGCGGGCCACCGCGTGCAGCTGACCGCGGAGGTGCGCGGGGGCGATCAGCGCGGCAGGCACACCACGACCGCCGGCCAGATGATCGAGCTGTCGGGTGACCGCTGGCTGATCGACACACCGGGCATCCGCGGTGTCGGCCTGTGGCACGCCGACGAGGGTCTGGAGCGGGCGTTCGCCGACCTGTTGCCGTTCGCGCAGCGTTGCCGGTTCACCGACTGCTCCCACCGCGACGAACCGGGTTGTGGGATCCTCGCGGCGATCGAGGAGGGGCTCATCGGGCAGGACCGACTCGATGCGTGGCACGAGCTCCTCGACGAGGTGCAACAGCTCGAAGCCGAGACCGAGGAGCTGGAGCGCACCAACAAGCGTGAGGCGAACCAGCGTTCACGGCGACGGGCGGCCGCCCAGCGCGGTCGTCCGCGTCGCTAGCGCTCACGCGTCCGCCGCAAACGCCATCGCTCTCATCATCAACCGGGCGCCTGAACGCCGGTGGGCCTGAGCATCCATCCACCCACCGAACGCCTGCAGCTCAACCACCATGCACCTGCAGTGCGGTGATCTCCTGCGCGGCAGCGGCGACCGCTGCTCCGTGGCGCTCGCCGGGTGAGGGGCCCATCCGCTCCACGGGCCCAGAGACCGACACCGCCGCCAGAACGCGGCCCTGGGCGTCGATCACCGGAGCCGAGACACTGGCCACGCCTCGCTCGCGCTCCTCGACCGACTCGACCCAGCCGGTTCCCCGGCCGGCCGGTTCGCCCGAGAGCACGTGGGCAGCCGATCCGTGCTCCATCGACAGCACAGCGCCGACCTGCACGATCGTGCGCAGACCGTGGGGCGACTCGAGTGCCGCCACGCACACCCGATCGGTTCCATCGGTGACGTAGAGCTGCACGGATTCACCCGTGCAGTCGCGCAGGCGCTCCATCGCCGGCCGGGCACGCTCCGCGAGCGGGTACTGGTCCGTCGCCGCGCGACCCAACGCCAGCAGGTGCAGCCCGAGCGCGAAACGTCCCTCGGGGGTCCTGCGCAGCAGACCGTGGGTCTCGAGTCCCAGCGCCAGGCGATGTGCCGTCGCCCGACTGAGCCCGGTGAGCTCGACCAGCTCGGCGAGCGTTCGCTCCCCGGCCGCTACGCAGTCGAGCAACGCGACCGACTTGTCCAGCACCCCGACAGGGCGTAGTGTTGATCCCATTAAGTGAGAACGCTATCTCATTTTTTGAGATACAAGCAAGGCGTCCAGCGGACCCGGGTGCAGGCGCAGCCGCCGACGGCACCACTCGGGACACAACACCGTCGACACACAGGGCCAGTCGAGCAAACGCCGGCAGAACAAGGGCCAGTCGAAACACAACGCCAGTCGAGACACAGTCAGGAGCAGCCGTGGAACAACGACCACGAACACTCGTGGAGAAGGTCTGGGACCGCCACCTCGTTCGATCCGAAGAAGGAGAACCCGATCTCCTCTACATAGACCTGCACCTCATACACGAGGTCACCTCGCCGCAGGCCTTCGACGGGTTGCGCATGGCGGGGCGCACCGTGCGCCGCCCGGACCTGACCGTCGCCACCGAGGACCACAACGTCCCCACGGCGAACATCGACCGGCCGATCGAGGATCCGATCAGTGCGAAGCAGGTCGACACCCTCCGGTCGAACACCTCGGAGTTCGGCATCGTGAACTTCCCGATGGGTGACCCAGGCCAGGGGATCGTGCATGTCATCGCACCCGAACAGGGTCGCACCCTCCCGGGCATGACGGTGGTCTGCGGCGACTCCCACACCGCGACCCACGGCGCTTTCGGTGCGCTCGCGTTCGGCATCGGGACCTCCGAGGTGGAACACGTGCTCGCGACCCAGACGCTGCACCAGGCCAGGCCCAGGACCCTGGCGATCAACGTCGAGGGCGAGTTGCGGGCGGGTGTCACCGCGAAGGACCTGATCCTCGCGGTGCTGGGCGAGATCGGCACCTCCGGTGGCCTCGGACACATCGCGGAGTACCGCGGGTCCGCCATCAGGTCGCTGTCGATGGAGGGCCGCATGACCGTGTGCAACATGTCGATCGAGTTCGGCGCCAAGGCCGGCCTGATCGCACCGGACGAGACCACCTTCGAGTACCTGCGCGGACGTCCCCAGGCACCATCGGGTGAGCTGTGGGACGAGGCGGTGGCCGACTGGCGGACCCTCTACAGCGACGAGGGAGCCGTGTTCGACTCCGAGGTCACCCTCGACGCCTCCGCGATCGAGCCCCACGTTTCCTGGGGCACCAACCCCGGCCAGGTGATCGGGTTCTCCGCAACGATCCCCGCTCCCGAGGATTTCGACAACGAGATCGAGCGCTCTGCCGCGCAGCGGGCGCTGCAGTACATGGACCTGCGCCCCGGTCAGTCGATGCGCGAGGTCGCCGTCGACACGGTGTTCATCGGTTCGTGCACCAACTCCCGCATCGAGGACCTTCGTGCCGCCGCCACGGTCATCACCGATTCCGGTGGCCATGTGGCCGAGGGTGTGCGCACGTTCGTGGTCCCGGGCAGCTTCGCAGTCAAGGCACAGGCCGAGGACGAGGGACTCGACGAGGTGTTCACCGGCGCCGGTTTCGACTGGCGCGAACCGGGCTGTTCGATGTGCCTGGCCATGAACCCCGACAAGCTCTCACCGGGCGAACGATCCGCGAGCACCTCGAACCGCAACTTCGAGGGCCGCCAGGGCAGGGGCGGGCGCACCCACCTCGTCTCGCCAGCGGTGGCGGTCGCCACCGCGATCGCAGGCCACTTCGCAACCCCGGAGGACATCTGATGGAAGCCGTACAGGTGATAACCGGCACCGCGGTGCCACTCGACCGCTCCGACGTCGACACCGACCAGATCATCCCGTCAGACTGGTTGAAACGGGTGGAGCGCACCGGGTTCGAACGGGGACTGTTCTCGGAGTGGCGCGACGACCGGGACTTCGTGTTGAACCGCGAAGAGCATGCCGGTGCGAACATCCTGATCGCAGGACCGCAGTTCGGCACCGGCTCGAGCCGCGAGCACGCGGTGTGGGCCCTGCAGCAGTACGGCTTCGAGGCGGTGGTCTCGCCGCGCTTCGGTGACATCTTCCGCAACAACGCAACCAAGAACGGACTGGTGCCGGTGGAGCTGTCACCCGAGGGCGCCCGAACCCTGATGGACGCGGTGATCGCGGATCCCGCGCTGCAGATCGTCATCGACGTCGAGCTCCGAACCGTCGAGGCGACCGGGATCGACTTCATCGAGTCGTTCCCGCTCGATCCTGCGGTCCAGCACCGGTTCCTCGAGGGCCTCGATGACATCGCGCTCACACTCACCCACCAGGACGCGATCGGCGAGTTCGAAGCGAACAGGCCCGACTGGGTCAAGGAGATGGAGCTCCGCCGCAACGCCGTTTGAGCCCCCTTCGGTCGAAAGGGGTTCGCGACCTTCAAAGGAAATCCGGCGAATCCGGGAACCGGATCGTCTCTCGCTGCGTCTCATGCAGTGAGACCGTCGGGAACAGGCTCATGCACTGAGACCGTCGGGAACAGGCTCATGCAGTGAGACTGTCGACACCGCCTCGTGCGACGACACAGCCAAGGAGAGACGACCATGGGTGCCAACCGCCGATCAACGTTCGCGATCGCAGCGATAGCGACCCTGTCGCTCGTCGTCGCTTCATGCACCGACAGTGGTGATCCACCACTGCTGTCGGGCATGGGCGAACAGGCGATCGGGCTGCGCACAGACCTCAGCTGCGACGAGCTGCTGGACGCAACCCGCGAGCAGTTCGACGTCGAGTTGGACCTTGCGGAACAACAGGTCGCCGCTGCGGGTTCCGACTTCGGGCTCCCGGCACCCCGGGAATCGGGCGACGAGCTCTCGACCGCAGAGGACTTCTCGACAGAGTCGTCCGGAGACAGCGAGTCGTCCGGAGACAGCGAGTCGTCCGGAGACAGCGAGTCGTCCGGAGACGGCCGAGCCCCTGCGCCCGAGGCGATGCAGCGCTCGGCTGACGCGGACGACCCAGCTGCCACGACCGCCGCGCCAGGCGCGGGTGACGGCTCGTCACGGGGCGGCGCGGGTGATGTCGTGGCCGGCACCAACAACCAGGAAGCCGAGGTCGACGAGGCCGACATCGTCAAGACCGACGGGAAGCGAATCGTCTCGATCGTCGACGGTGTCCTGCGGGTCGTGACACTCGACGGATCTCCGGCTGTGGACGGCTCGCTCGACCTGCGAGCCTTCGGGGCCGATCAACCGGAGATGTTCCTGCGCGGCGACGAGGCCCTGGTCCTGTTGCCCACCTGGGCGGGCTTCGAGGTCCCGGTAATGCCCGATGGCGATCCCGGCGCTCCTGACGCCGGCACGACAGCCGACGGCGGCGTCGTGTTCGAGGAGGATGCAGTCGCTGGTGGAGCAGCACCGGGTGGCGACGGCGACGCCGACACTCCCACCAACCAGACGACCCCACCGGACCCCGCTCCGCCGGAGCCAACGACGACCACATCCACCACGACGACCACCACGGAACCGGATCCGGCCACAACCAGCACAACCGGCCAGACCACGACCACCACGTCGACCACGACCACCACGTCGACCACCACCTCGACCACCACTGTCCCAGAGCCCCCCGTGCCCGCTCCAGTGCCCTTCGACCAGGCGGTGCGGATCCTGCGCATCGACCTCGGGGAGGTCCGAGACGACGGTGAGGGCGCTGCCACGGCGGGTCCCACCGTGAGCGAACAGAGCGTCATCGAGGGGGAGCTCGTCGCCGCGAGGATGATCGGCGGGACCGCCAGGGTCGTGGTCCGCTCCCCCATGCCCGTCGTCCGCGAGTTCTACGACACAACGATGGGCGGTGACGACCCGCTCGCAGAGGCCAGGGCGGTGATCGACGACATGGGCGTGGAGGACGTGCTGCCCCGGATGGCCGACGCAGAGGGCCAGGTGGCCCGGATAGGCGGTTGCGGCGACGTGGGTGTGCTCCCGGTCCTCGACAGCGAGACACTCGCTTCGGGCACCGATCCGTCCGGATCGGCAATCGACACCATGACGGTGCCCGGTGGTGGCGATCCTTCCACGGTCACGGTTCTCACGGTGAACGACGGTCTCGGCGACCTGGCACCGGCCACCGTCGCGGGCCTGGCCGACATCGTCTACGCATCGACCGACGCCCTGTTCGTGACCTCCACCGGCTGGGCCGAAGACGGACCCGACACGCTCGTTCACCGCTTCGCTCTCGATGGCTCGGAACCAGCGCGGTACACCGGATCGGGAGCCGTCCCGGGCACGCCGCTCAACCAGTACTCGCTCTCCGAGAGCGGCGGTGACCTGCGTATCGTCACCACGACCGAAGGGATCCAGTCGGGTGCCGGTGGCGCACCGGACGCGGGTGCGCGCTCGGAGCCATCCGAGGGTCCCGTGGTCGACCCCGGGTTCCCCGGCGAACCCCTACGGGAGCCACCGATCGACGAGCTGGTCGAACCACCCATGGTGGTGCCGTCGACCGAAGGTCGCCTGAGCGTCCTGCGCCCGACCGAGGCGGGGGCACTGGCGGAGATCGGACACCTGGAGGACCTGGGTGTCGGCGAGACCGTGCGCTCGGTGCGCTTCCTCGGCGACATGGCCTACGTGGTCACCTTCCGCCAGACCGACCCGCTGTACGCGATCGACCTGTCGGATCCGAGCGAACCACGTGCTCTCGGTGAGCTGAAGATCACCGGGTTCTCCGAGTACCTGCACCCCGCAGGCGACGGCCTGCTGATCGGCGTCGGCCGTGAAGCGACTCTCGAAGGGCTGGACACCGGCTTCAAGGTGTCCCTGTTCGACGTGTCGGATCCCGCGGATCCCCGCGAGGTCGACAAGGTGGTGATCCCGAACGCCCACTCGCTCGTGTCGAGCGACCCGCTCGCGTTCACCTGGGACCCCGTGGCACGCCAGGCGATCATCCCCGTCGAACGCTACGACGATGCCCTCCGCTCGCCAGAACCGATGCCTGTGCCCGACTGCCCGCCCGACGCGCTCTGCACCGCACCGATGCCGGGTTACGCCCCGATGGCACCCCGCCAGACGGCCATGGTCCTGCGGGTGGACGGCTCCGAGCTGAGCGAACGCAGCGAGCTCAGCCACGCGGATATGGATCCCGGCATGGCGAACCCGGCGATCCTGCGTTCGGTGGTGATCGACCGTGACCTGTGGACCCTCAGCCCTGCGGGCCTGGGCCTCAGTGATGCCGACGACCCGGGCAGCGTCGAGTTGTTCGCCTTCTGAGCGAGTCACCGCCACCGAACTGCGAGTCACCGCCACCGAACTGCGAGTCACCGTCACCGAACTGAAGGGTGTGAGCCGCCAAAACGGGGGCTGAGCCCATTCAGTTCGCCGGAAGGGGGAACACTCCGAGACCGCTCAGCGGACCACCGAGACCGCGTTGATGCCCTCGGTGGCGCACAGCTCGGCCGCCACCTCGTCGGGGACCGCCTTGTCGGTCGCCATGACCATCAGCGCGCGCTCGCCCTCGGGCCCGGCGCCGACGGCCATGTCGTCGATGTTCACCCCTGCCGCACCGACCACCGCGCCCACCTTGCCGATCATCCCGGGCTGGTCCTCGTTGCGCACGACCAGCAGGTACGCGGCCGGGGGTACGTCGACGTCGAAGTCGTCGATCATCACGATCGTCGGCTTGGCCGCCAGGCCGACGAGTGTGCCCGCTATGGCGTGCGCCCCGCTGCGGACGGTCACCAGGTTCACGTAGTCGCGAGCGGTGGTCGTGGAGGCGGGGCGCACCTCGATGCCCTGCTCCTCGGCGACCTGCGGGGCGTTCACGTAGCTCACCGGCTCACCCGAGGTCGCGCTGAAAAATCCCTTGAGGATCGACAGCGTGAGGATCCGGGTGTCGTACTCGGCGATGTGACCCTGGTACTCGATGTCGAGCACATCGGAGCACTCCGCGCAGATCCCCGCGAAGATCCGACCGAGCTGCTCCGCGAGGCCCAGGTAGGGCCGTACGGTCTCGGATGCCTCCCCGGCGGAGACGTTCACCGCGAACGGCACGAAGTCGCCGGCGAGCGCGAGCTGCACCATGTCCGCGATCGTCTCACCCGCTTTGTCCTGGGCCTCCTCGGTCGACGCGCCGAGGTGCGGGGTGACCACCACCTGTTCACAGTCCAGCAGCGGGGACTCCGTCAGCGGCTCGGAGGCGAACACGTCGATCGCGGCGCCGGCGATGGTCCCGTCCACTACCGCCGCCGCGAGCGCTTCCTCGTCGACGATCCCCCCGCGGGCCACATTGATGACCCGCAGATTCGGCTTGGCCTTCGCCAGCAGCTCGGCACCGATCAGACCGACCGTCTCGGGGGTCTTCGCCAGGTGCAGGGTGATGAAGTCGCTGCGTGACACCAGTTCGTCGAGGTCCAGCAGCTCGACGTTCAGGCGCCGGGCACGGTCGCTGCCCACGAACGGGTCGTAGGCCACCAGGCGCATCCCGAACGCCATTGCACGCTGGGCGACCAGCTTGCCGATCCGCCCGAGACCGATGATCCCGAGGGTCTTGTCGGACAGCTCGACGCCGGTCCAACGCGAGCGCTCCCAACGTCCTGCCTTGAGCGCAGCGTGGGCCTGGGGGATGTTGCGCGCCTGTGCCAACAACAGGGCCATCGTGTGCTCCGCGGCCGAGAGCGTGTTGGACTGCGGAGCGTTGACCACCATCACGCCGCGCGCGGTTGCCGCGTCGAGCTCGACGTTGTCCAACCCGATCCCGGCGCGACCGACCACGATGAGGTCCTCACCCGCTTCGAGGACCTCCCGGGTGACCCGGGTGGCGGAGCGGATTATCAGGGCGTGGGCGCCGGCTACGGCGTCGATCAGCTCCTCGAGCGAGAGCCCGGTTCGTATGTCGACTTCATGACCGGCGTCGCGGAGTCGCTCTAGGCCACGTTCGGCGATCACTTCGGTGACGAGAACACGCATGACTCAATCGTGGCGCGTCCTGGTCCTGCCGGCCCAACCGGTCGACCCCGACCCGCCCCGGAGATCTCCTCTCGAGGTTTGCCGCGTTCCCGAGCGACCAGCTGAGGCCCGGCCGCGCAAGTGCCTCTAGAGATCCAGAACCCGCTGGTAGAAGGCGAGCTCGGTCTGCAGCGCGTCCACGATGGTCGCCTCACGGCGGAACCCGTGACCCTCACCGGGGTAGGTGCGGTACTCGTGGTCGATCCCCGCATCGGCGAGCCCCCGCACGAGCACCTCGGCCTGGGATGGCGGAACGACTGGATCGTCGAGTCCCTGCAGGATCAGCACCGGCGAGGAGATGCGCTCGGGGTGATCGAGCGGCGAGCGGCGCCGGTAGACGGACTCGGCTTCGGGCAGCGGGCCGATCAGGCCGTCGAGATAACGTGACTCGAACTTGTGGGTGTCGGTGGCGAGGGTCATCAGATCGGTCACACCGTAGAGGGAGGTGGCAGCAGCGAAGTGGAACCCCGAACCGGTGGGCTCGGCCGCCACCGCCTCCAACGCTGTGAAGCCACCCGCCGATCCGCCACGGATAACGCAACGACGCGGATCCACCCGACCCTGTGAACCGAGGTGCTCCGCCGCCGCGATGCAGTCCGCCACCTCGACCTCCCCCCAGCCTCCCCGCAGGCTGTCGCGGTAGGCACGACCGAAGCCGGTCGACCCTCGGTAGTTCACCTCGATCACCGCGAATCCCCTGGTGGTCCAGAACTGCACCGACGCCGACAGCTCCGCTCTCGCCGCAGCGGTAGGCCCGCCGTGTATCCGCACCACCAGCGGAGGCAGCTCCCCAGGAGGCCCTGACACCCCCTCGAGCACCGGTGGATAGAACAGGCCGTGGGCAACCGGTTCACCAGCGACGTCGGAGGGATCACCCGAACCGCGGCGCCGGTCGCCGGTGGCGAAGGTGACCGGCTCGGGCACCGAGATCGACCGGGCGCCGAGCGGCCAGGGCTCGGAGTGGAACCGCGATGCGCGAACGGTTCCCCCCGCGCTGCGGGCATCGGTGCTGCGGGCATCGGTGCTGCGGGCATCGGCGCTGCGGGTATCGGCGCTGCGGGCATCGGCCACTGCGCATACGACCGCTGTCGGCTCGGTCGGAGAGCCCGCGACCAGCGCCACCAGCGCTGGTCGCCCGTCACCGCCGGTGGTGTCGGCGACAACGAGGGGGTCGACAACGACGAGGGTGTCGACCCAACCGGGGGATTCCATGAGTGCGGTCCCATCGAGAACCGATCGCTCATCAGAGGGTTTCGTGGTCCTCACCGTATCGAGACCGCCGACGGTCTCGACGAGGATCACCTCGTCACCGACGAATCCGTAACGGCTGGTGCCCGAGACCCACCGCGGAGCCCCCACCTCCCCCGTCTCCCCCGTGTCTCCCGTGTCTCCTG
Organism: uncultured Microthrixaceae bacterium; assembly: GCA_964454385.1. Classification (GTDB taxonomy): domain Bacteria; phylum Actinomycetota; class Acidimicrobiia; order Acidimicrobiales; family Microtrichaceae; genus JAMLGJ01. The sequence goes on along the minus strand of CAYVYG010000028.1, from coordinate 626 downwards.
TCTCTCGTGTCTCCCCCAGGGAGCCGTCCGACCCCGGTGGCATCAGGGGCCTGGTCGGGATCGCACCTGTGACGTCGCCGGCGCTGCTGCGGGGGAGCCCGGGTTCCTCTACGCGGCGCAGGACCCACAGGTCGTCGCGGTCGTCGCACCACCACAACCGGCCCTCGGGATCCCAGCGTGCAAAGCACACCGCCACCGGTGGCTCAGCCCCACTGTCCCCCCTGGCCGCAGCGCCACCCGCGACCCTGCGCGGATCCTCTAGCGCGGGTCCATCGGCTGTGATCACGATCCGCCCGGCCCACAGCTCGGCCGCGTCCCAGGGCATGTCCGGGTGGTTCCACTGCAACCATGCGAGGTGCCGGCCGTCGCCCGACATCGCCGGAGCGACCGAGAAGTCCGCTCCGGCGACGATGGAGCGGACCCCGGCGGGCAGGCTCGAGCTCGGATGCCGGTCCGCGAGCCCGGTCGGCAGCCACACCAGGTCGTTGATCGGCTCCTCGAGAACCGCACCGGCTCCCCCGGAGCCGTCAGCGGAACCCAAGTGCAGCTCCCGCTCGGTCACCATCCAGGTCCCACCCGGTTCCACCACACCCGCCGCATACCGGGTCGAGCGGTGCTGCGGGGGT
>CAYVYG010000027.1:0-14968 GCA_964454385.1 uncultured Microthrixaceae bacterium | reverse complement strand
CGAAGTCCCATCGCTCGCGGTTGAGGAACCCGTCGTCCTGCATGTGGACGCGCTCCTTGTCGTCCCACGGGACGTGCATCGACTCCCCGGCTCGCCGCCACACACCCACTTCGTGGTCCTCGAGCCCCGTCCTGCGGACCACCTGTTCGTAGGTCCGCGGACGCCGGGCGCGCATCCACTCGGTCGCCTCGGCCGCGCTGAGCAGGTTCTCGCGCGCCATCAGGTTGGTGTAGAGGTTGTTGTCGACCACGGTGGTGTACTCGTCGGGCCCGGTGACGCCGTTGATCACGAACTCGCCACCCATGCGCTCGCTGAAGAACCCGAGGTCGACCCAGAACCTCGCGGTCTCCACGAGGATCTCGAAGCCGGGATCGGCAACCACCTCGAGGTCGCCGGTCGCCCGGACGTACTTGCGCATCGCCCAGATCACGTCCGCATTGATGTGGTACTGGGCGGTGCCGGCTGCGTAGTAGGTGGACGCCTCCTCTCCGTTGATCGTGCGCCACGGATACAGCGCCCCCGCATGGCCGACCTCTCGTGCGCGGGTCCGAGCCGGTTCGAGCATGCCCGCCCGGAACCCGATGTAGTTCCGCGCGAGCTGGGGCATCGTATAGGACAGCATCGGCATCACGTAGACGTCCGCGTCCCAGAAGTACTGGCCTTCGTAGCCGGTGCCGGTGAGCCCTTTGGCCGGGAAGCCGAAGCCGTCGGCTCTGGCGGTGTTCTGGTAAACCTGGAACAGGTTGTAGCGGACCATCGACTGGGCGTCCCCGCAACCTCCGATGTGCACGTCCGCGATGTCCCACCAACGCCGCAGGCGCTCCTCCTGGAGGCTTCCCAGCTGTTCGATCCCCACGTGCATTGCCCGGTCGAGGGTCTGGTCGACCCGGAACCCCAACTCGTCGGCACCCGTGCGTGAAGAGCTGTGGTAGGCGACGAACTTGCGCAACCGAACCGGATGCTCGGGCTGCGCGTCGACGATCACGACCGTGCGCGCCATCTCGGGCGTTGCGGTTGTCGTAACCTCCGATCCCGGCATCTCGGTCAACACGTGGTGCATACCGCACGCGACGGTCATCCTCGAGCGGCGGGTCGCCATCGTGAGCAGCGCACGGTCACCGTTCGCTCGGTGCGCGACCGGGACCAGCACCCCCTCGGTCGAGGGGGCGCGTCTCGGATCCAGCTCCTCGTCGTGGTCCGCGCGGGGTCTCGGCACGGCCAGCTCGGAGGAGATCGTGAGCGCGCCGGAACCGTCGAGCATCTCGACCTCGTAGTCGAGCACCACCACGTGGCGGTGCTCCAGGGACACGAACCGCCGCGTGCGCAAGACCATCGCGCGGCCATCGGGGGTCTCCCATTCGACCTCGCGGTGCAGGATCCCGCGTCGCAGCTCGAGGCTACGGCGGCTCCGCCGCAACAGCACCGTGTCCATGCGGAAGGGTTCGTCGTCCACGTAGAGCTTGATCAGCGTGGGATCCGGCACGCCCACGATCGTCTGCGCCGTCTGGGCGAATCCGTAGGCAGCCTCGCCGTAGCTGATCGCCGAGGTCTCGTGGAAGCCGTTGAGGAGGGTCGCTCGCTCGTAGCTCGGTGCGTGCTCCTCGAGAGCGCCCCGCACGCCGATGAAACCGTTCGTCGTCGCCAACAGGGTTTCCGCCTCGGCCACATGGCGTCCCTCGTGGTCGTGGTGCACAAGTGCGTCGGGGGTCCACTCGAAGTCCGAGTACGACGACCTGCGTGCCGCGAACCCGGTCATCACTCGGTCCCATAGCGGCTGGTCGTTCACCTTCTCAGTATGTCGCGAAGGGCCGGTGATGCGGCCGATGCGCCGACGCAGCGGTTGCTCAGTCGCTGCGTTGCGCGCGTGACATCGCACGACGCGCTTCGCGGTCGGCCTCGCGGCGCGCGAGCTCGTGGCGCTTGTCCACGGTCCTGCGCCCCTTGCCGGTGGCGAGCTGCACCTTCACCCGTCCGTCGCGGAAGTAGAGCTTCAGGGGCACCAGGGTGAGTCGCTCTGTTTGGATCCGGTGACCCAGCCGGTCGATCTCGTGGCGATGCAACAGCAGCTTGCGCGGTCGATCGGGAACGTGTCCGGAATGGTCCTGCGCGTGGGCGTAGGGCGCGATGTGCAGCCCGTGGAGCCATCCCTCGCCATCGCGTATCTGCGCGTAGGCCTCCGCGATCTGGACGGTGGCTTCGCGCAGCGACTTGACCTCGCTGCCGGTCAACACGATGCCCGCTTCGAAGGTGTCGCCGAGCTCGTAGTCCCGTCGCGCCCGACGGTTGGTGGCGATCGTGCGGTTGTCGCGCTTGTCGGATCCGTCAGGGGATCTGGGAGGTGCGGTCATGGATCCACGATCGTACCGGCGCGCCCGCACGGCCACGATCGTCGTGGCTGGGTCCTGGATCGACCGAACTAGCGTGTGGCCCGATGCTGTCGATGCGCGAGTCCCATCGGGTCGAGATGGTCTCCCACGCGCTCGCCGGGTTCCCCCTGGAGGCATGCGGGCTTCTCGTCGGGACCCCGCAGGGAGAGCTGCACCGGTTCCACCGCTGCGAGAACGTCGCTGCGAGCTCCAAGCTCTACACCGTGTCCCCGAGTGACATGCTCGCGGTGGACCGTGCCGCGGAGGTAGCAGGCCTGGAGGTGATCGGTGTGATGCACAGCCACACCCACACCGATCCGTATCCGTCGCCGACCGATGTCGCCCAGGCCCCCGACCCCGGGTGGCACTACGTGATCGTCTCGCTGCGCGACGACCTGCCGATGCTGCGCTCGTTCCGCATCGTCGACGGTGTGATCACCGAGGAGCGGGTCGCGGTTGGTTCGCGGCCCTGAATCCCTACCATACTGGTCAGGAATCGTATCCGTGCCCGCCGGACCACGAGGTGGCGCCATGACCGTGCACAACAGCGTGATCGACATGATCGGCAACACACCCATCGTGGACGTCTCGGAGCTGAGCCCCAGCCCCTCGGTGCGGTTGCTCGCGAAGATGGAGGGCCAGAACCCCGCCGGTTCGGTCAAGGACCGCATCGCCAGGGCGATGATCGCGGAGGCGGAAGCCGACGGGACCCTCACCCCGGGCGCGACGATCATCGAGCCGTCCTCGGGCAACACCGGGATAGCGCTGGCGATGATCTGTCGCATCAGGCGTTACCGGCTCAAGGTCGTGCTGCCCGAGAACGTGTCGGTCGAACGACGCCAGATGCTCGAGGTCTATGGCGCTGAGATCATCGACTCGCCCGGTGAAGAGGGCTCCAACGGCGCAGTGCGCCACGCCCAGGCGCTGGCGGACCGGAACCCCGACTGGGTGTTCCTGTACCAGTACGGCAACGAGGCCAATCCCCGCGCCCACTACGCCACCACCGGACCCGAGATCTGGCGCGACGTTCCCGACGTCACCCACTTCGTGGCGGGGCTCGGTACCTCAGGAACCCTCCTCGGGGTGGGGTCCTTCCTCAAGGAGCAGAACCCCGACATCAAGGTGTTCGCGGTCGAGCCTCCGTCGGGTGAGCAGGTGGAGGGTCTCCGTTCGCTCGACGACGGCTACATACCGCCGGTGTTCGACAAATGGGGTGGGTACGACCTGTTGGACGGCAAGTCGATCGTGCGGCCACGGGAATCCCTGGTGCACACCCGGATGCTCGCGGACTCGGGCATCTTCGCAGGAATCTCGGCGGGCGCCGCTCTCGCCGGGGCACGCAAGGTCGCAGAACGGATCGACTCGGGGGTGATCGTGTTCGTGATCAGCGACTACGGCTGGAAGTACCTCTCCACCGGCGCTTGGACCCTGGATCTCGACGAGGCGGCGCGCAACGCCGAGAAGGTGATCTACTTCTGAGGTGCTGCGCTCCTTGTGAACCGATGTGCTCCTTCGGAGGTGCTGTGCTCCGGCGTCCACGCCATGACCCCGCGGTTCGGGTCGACGGGTTGCCGCCGGTAGCCTTCGGATGTGGACCAGCGGCCCATAGGGATGTTCGACTCCGGCTTCGGAGGCCTGACGGTGGCGCGCGCCCTGATCGATCTGCTGCCCGGAGAGGACCTCGTCTACCTGGGCGACACCGCGCGCTACCCCTACGGGTCCCGGGATCTCTCCGAGGTGAGGGAGTTCTCTGCCCAGATCGCCGAGCACCTCGTCGGTGAGCACGATGTGAAGCTGCTGGTGGTCGCCTGCAACACCGCGTCGGCTGCCGCGCTCGAGGTGCTCGCAGAGCGCTTCGAGGTCCCGGTGCTCGGGGTGATCGACCCCGGGGTACGGGCTCTGGTGGATGCGACCGTTACGGGCCGCGTGGGCGTGATCGGCACCGTGGGCACCGTGGCGTCCGGTGCGTACCAGAGCGCTGTGGCCGCATTGGATGACAGATCGGGCAGCTCGACCGAACTTGCCGCTGTCGCCTGTCCTGGATTCGTCGAGTTCGTGGAACGGGGCGATTTCGACAGCGAAGGTGTCCACCTGCTGGCACGCAGGCTCCTCGCACCCGTTGCGGACGCCAAGGTCGACACCCTGTTGCTGGGATGCACCCACTATCCGTACCTGGCCCGCACCATCACCGACGTCCTCGGCCCCGACGTGATGTTGGTCTCCTCCGCGGACGAGACCGCGTTCGAGGTGCGTCGTGTCATCGCGGATCATGCGATGGGTCGCAGTGGTGGGTCGGAGGGACGCGCCGAGGGCATCCACGAGTTCCAGACCACCGGGGACGTGAACCGCTTCGAACAGCTCGGCCGGGAGCTGCTCGGTCCCGAACTGCGCACCGCGCGCGCCGTGGACCTCTCGTGAGGCTCACGGTCCTGGGGGCTTCGGGGACCTACGGGTCACCCGGGTGTCCGTGCAGCGGCTTCCTCGTCGAGCACAAGGGGGCGAGCGTTCTGCTCGACGCCGGTCCCGGCACGCTCGCGGAGCTCCAGTCGCACATGCCCCTCGAGGAGCTCGACGCGGTGTTGTTGAGCCACTCGCACCCCGATCACTGGGTGGAGGTACCGCTGCTACGCAACGCCCTGCGCTACGTGATCGGGCGCGAGGGCCTGGCGGTGCACTCGACATCGGAGACGCTGGGGTTGATCGCGGACATATCCCACGAGAGCGTCGCCCCGACGTTCCAGATGTCGGAGATCACCGACGGATGCGAGGTCCTGGTGGGTGGGCTGCGCATCCGCTGCTCGAGGACCGATCACCCGCCCGAAACCCTCGCCTTCTGCGTTGACGACGGCGAGCACACCCTCGCTTACAGCGCGGACACGGGCCCCGGCTGGTCCTTCGCGGAGTTCGGGGCGCCGGTCGACCTCGCGATCTGCGAGGCGACCTTCCGCGAGGGAAGCCAGGCGGCGGTCGATGTCGCGGACTCGCCGGTAGGCATCCACCTGACCGCACTGCAGGCCGGCGCGATCGCCAGGTCCTCGGGTGCGCGATCTCTGTTGTTGACCCACCTGTTGCCGGGCGCCGACCGCGAGGCGGCGAGGGCCGAGGCCGAGTCCGCCTATGGTGGACCGGTCGGTGTCGCTCACCGAGGACTCGTGATCGACCTCTGAGGCCGGGGTGCGACCACGCGGGATGTCGTGAAACACTCACCGACCACCGTTCACCGACCACCGACAACGCCGGCGAGCCAGGCGACCACCCAACCGACCGTGTGAACCCCGGATCAGACACGGAGAATCGAGGAAACAAGTGAGACCCGACGGCCGAGCCCCCGACGAGCTGCGTCCCCACAGCTTCGAGCGGGACTTCACCGCCTATGCAGCCGGCTCGGTGTTGGTCACCTTCGGTGAGACCAAGGTGTTGTGCACCGCCATGATCGACGAGGACACACCGCGTTGGATGCGCAACTCCAACAAGGGCTGGGTGACCGCGGAGTACTCGATGCTCCCGGGTTCCTCCCCCGAGCGGATACGCCGTGAGACCAGGGGGCCCAAGGGACGCACCCAGGAGATCCAGAGGCTGATCGGCCGTGCGCTGCGATCGGTGTGTGATCTGGCCGCTCTCGGGGAGCGTCAGGTCCTGATCGACTGCGATGTGCTCCAGGCCGACGGCGGCACCCGCACGGCGTCGATCTGCGGTGCCTACCTGGCTCTCTCGGACGCGCTGGTGAGGGCACGCCAGGCCGGGCTGATCCAGACCGATCCCCTCACCGACCTGCTCGGTGCGGTCTCGGTCGGCGTGATCGACGGGGAGGCGCGCCTCGACCTGCCCTACGCGGAGGACTCGACCGCCGAGACCGACATGAACGTGGTGATGACCGGCGACGGCCGCTTCGTGGAGGTGCAGGGAACCGCCGAGGGGGAGCCGTTCAGCCGTTCGGAGCTCGATTCGCTGCTCGCTCTCGCCGAGAAGGGCATTGCTGAGATCAACGACCTGCAGCGCGAGTACATGGCCATCGAGGTCGCTCCGAGGCCGGTGGGACGCTGAACCCCGCTCACCGGGTGTGGTCATGAGGTTTCCGTCTCCGGTCGTGGTGGCTACCACGAACCCGGCGAAGGTGGCGGAATTGGCGGAGGTCCTCGCTGCCGCCGAACGGTCGCTCCCAGGTCCCGTCGGCTCGGGCGACCAGGTCGTGGAACTCCTGACCAGGCCGCCCTGGGTCCCGGAGGTCGATGAGACCGCCGCGGATTTCGAGGGCAACGCGATCCTCAAGGCGGCTGCGGTGTCGGAGGCCACGGCCATGGCTGCGATGGCGGACGACTCGGGGCTCGAGGTGGACCATCTGGGGGGCGACCCGGGGGTTCGCTCCGCTCGCTACGCAGGAACCGAACCGCCCGACGATGCCGCGAACCTCGCGAAGTTGATCGACGCACTGGGCGAGCTTCCCGAGGGTCACCCCGGGAGACTGGCCCGGTTCCGCTGCGTGGTGGTGCTGATCGTGCCCGACCTCCCCGCGGTGGTCGGTCACGGGACCGTCGAAGGAAGGATCACCGATGTCGGCCGAGGCTCGGGTGGGTTCGGCTACGACCCGGTGTTCGTTCCCGGCGAGGGTGACGGTCGCACCTTCGCGGAGATGGCTCGCTGGGAGAAGAACGCGATCAGCCACCGGGCCCGTGCGCTGTGGGATCTGATCGACCGGCTCCGATCACTGTGAGAATGCGGCCCGGCGCCACCGCGACGCTCACCATCCGCGCAGGTCCACCGGCCAGCTCTCGAGAACCTCCTCACCCTCGGTGAGGTGGATCGCCTCGTGGTAGGCGACGGTTGGATCCACGTGCGCCGGCAGCACCCTGAGACGATCGCCGACCCTCGGCCTCCGCCCGTCATCGCCGGATAGGACCGTCGTGTGCTCGTCGGAGCAGAAGAACACCTCGAATCCGGGCACGGTCGGCTCGCCGTGGTCCATGCCGAGAGACTTGAGGCCGCAATCGATCACGAACCAGCCCTTCTCGCTCACTGACAGGACCGTCACCTCCAAACCGAGCGCGAGCCGGAAGGGCAGATCCAGACGCTCGTAGTGGGTGTCCATCAACAGGTAGCTACCGGCCTGGACCTCGTCGGTGTCGGTGTGCATGTCGAATGTGCCGGTTCCGCCCGCCGAGGTGATGCCGCCGCCCACGTCCTCGAGCGCCCGTCGCAGCGAGGCCATCGACTCCTCGACCCCCGCGCTGCGTTCGGTGCGCTGCGGGTTGGCCACCGTGTGGCCCTCGTAGCCCATCACGCCTCTGACCTCGAGGCCCTTGTGTCGTGCCAGGTCCGCGAGCGCACCTGCGCGTTCTGGAAGGCACCCACAGCGCGGGAGGCCGACGTCGACGTCGATCAACACCTCTGCACCCGCTGTCGCCGCCACGTCGATCGTCTCGGGCGAGTCGACCGCAACGGTCACCCGCGCGCCGCTGTCGTTCACCAGCGCAGCGAGTCGGTCGGCGTCGAGGGTCTCGTTGGCCAACAGCAGATCGGTGCCGAGACCGGCTGCGGCCATGCCCTCCATCTCGCGCAGGGTCGCGCAGCAGAAGCCGTGGTGCCCGCCCTGCGACGCGACCGTGCGAGCGAGCTCGGTGCACTTGAAGGCCTTGACGTGCGGGCGCAGTCGGCCTCCCGGGCGTCTCGCGGCCATCGTGTCGATGTTGTGGGTGAGCGAAGCGGCGTCGATGACCAGCGCCGGTGTCTTCAGGTCTTGCACGTTCATGTGGTGACCGTATACGTGGCGTCGAGCGGCGGCGGTTAGCGTCACCCGATGCGCAGATCGCCTGGTTCTCTCCGACGCAACAGGCCCGTGCCGGTGCCGATGCCCATTTCGGTGGTGTTGACGATGCTGTTGGTGGGGGCTGTGTCGGTTCTCGCCGGTTGCTCCGATGCAGGCCCCCGGGTGGCCGTGCTGGGCGATTCGATCACCTCGCTCGACGCCGAGGCGCTGCAGTCGTCCCTGGGTGGTGACTACCGGTTCGCCATCTCGGGCAACTTCGGACGCACGGCCACCCAGGTGGCTCCCGAGGCCGAGGAGCTGGCGAAGCGCAGCTTCTCCCAGGTGATCATCAACCTCGGCACGAACGACGTGCTCCAGGGCCACTCCGCGCAGGAAGCCGTCGACGCGATCGCCCGATACGTCGACATGTTCGACTCCGCGAGGTGTGTCCATCTGGTGACGGTGAACGAGCACATGGTGAACCAGCGCACCGGCGCCTTCACGGGTGATCTCGCAGCGCAGTTCAACGAGCGACTTCGCGCGTATGCCGATTCGGTCGATCGCGTGGATGTGATCGACTGGAACGCCGTCGCCGCGCAGAACCTGAACGACGCCGAGCCGCCCACCAGCACCCTGACCGAGGATTCGATCCACCCGACCCCCCAGGGCAACCAGGCGCTCAACGACCTCTACGCAGGCGCGTTGGGTGACTGCACCGGGATCCTCTAGCCGGCGTCCGAGGAGCGGCCCGGTCGGCCTCGCATAGTGCGGACGGGGGGAGTCGAACCCCCAAGCCCCTGAGGGCACCGGGACCTAAACCCGGCGCGTCTGCCAGTTCCGCCACGTCCGCTCGGGCCGACCCTGTCCGGGCCGGCCACCTGTGCCTCCGTCGGTGAGGCTGGTGCTGGGAAGTCTTGCAGAAGCGGTAGCGTGGCTCCTCATGGCTGAGCTCGATACCGAACACCACACCGCCCCATCCCCCGAGGTGACGCGAGCGCTGAAGCACGCGATATCGCAGGCGAACTCGGGCATGGACCCCTCGGCGGACATCTACAACCGTCTGCTCAAGAACCGCATCGTGTTCCTCGGATCCGAGGTGAACGACGAGGTCGCCAACTTCGTCACCGCCCAGTTGCTCTACCTGGAGGGCGAAGACTCCGAACGCGACATCTACCTCTACATCAACTCACCGGGCGGTTCGGTGACAGCAGGGATGGCGATCTACGACACGATGCAGTTCGTCACCCCCGACGTCGGGACGATCTGCATGGGCCTCTGTGCCTCCATGGGCCAGTTCCTGTTGTGCGCGGGTGCTCCCGACAAGCGCTACGCCCTTCCCCACGCACGGATCATGATGCACCAGCCATCGGCGGGCATGCAGGGTCAGGCGGCCGACATCGCCATCCAGGCCGAACAGCTCAAGTACATCAAGGATCTGCTCGCCGAACGGATCGCCGATCACACCGGGCAGACCAAGGAGCAGATCAACATCGACTCCGATCGCGACCGCTGGTTCACCGCCGAGGCGGCCAAGGACTACGGCATCATCGACCACGTGATCGTGCGCCGCGGCGAGATGCGCTGAACCCCGGCGAACTGTCCGTTCTGGGACCACACCGGCGAGTGCCACAGCGGACAGTTCGCCAGGGGGGGTCGCCAAGAGGGGGCTTGCCAGGGGTGGCGGCGTGGGCGGTTCAGCCGCCGAAGACCTGCACCACGTAGTAGGTGCCCCCACGTTTGGCGATCCCGATGCCGACCTGGGAGTACCGGGAGCTCATGAGCGTCGAGCGGTGAGGCGGGCTGTTCATGAACAGGCTGTGGGCCTCGTCTATGGAATGGGCCTTGGCAAGGTTCTCGCCGAGCGCGCGCCAGCCCGAACCGGCACCCTCGGCGAGGTTCGAGTGCACCAGACGGCCCTGTGACGCGATGACCTCCGCCCAACCCTGGGCCTTCGCGGCGAGCGTCGGGTTGTTGAGAACCACGCCTTTGCCCGATGATTCCCGGGCCTGGTTCGTGAGTTGGATGGAGCGTGCCGCTTCGGCGCCCTGGCACGCGCTGAGGATCAGCGCCAGAGCTGGCACGAGGAGAAGCGGTCGGAGTCGGCTCAAGCTCATCGGGGGGAAGTCCTGACTGCTCGGGATCGGTCGGATCGTTCGATCTGGGTCGGTTTGCCGCACTCGGGTGCCGTCGCATCGGCCAGATGTGGTGCACGAGCAGAGCCCCCGAGTCCTGTCATCCTGTCAGCCCCCGATTTCCGATCACAAGTCCATGACGATCTTTGCAATCGTATTACAGGTGGAGTCAGCGGTGGGGGATGTCCAGTCATTTCAGGTCTCTGGCGCACGACCATCGTGGGCTGGCGCCTGCGAAGTCGGTCCGGTGTGTCCGCTACCCGATCGGCTCTGGCGGCCCGCGCATTAGGGTTCCGGTGCGGGTTTTCGCAATGGGTCAGTACCCGGGGTCAGTCCAGACGGATACCGCACTGCACCTCGGCCCACTCCGACACCGCCGAGACGTCGGACGTGACCCTGCCCAGCTGTTGATTGACCGCCTCACGGCGTAGCTCCAGCTCGTCGGGATCCGCGTCCGGCGGTGTCATCGTAACCGCCACTGCCTCCGACAGCGCATCTGCCACGGCTTTCATCTCCGGGCGGATCTCGGCGGGAGCATCGGCGGCCACATCCGAGAAGCGATCAGTCTCTGCGGTTGCCGCCTCGGTGTCGCCGCTGCTGATGGCGCTCACAAGTGCCGGTAGATCAGCCACGGATTCGAGCTCGGCACACCAGGGCACCTGGTCGTCCCCGCAGGCGAGTGGCAGCGAAGCGCCGGTCCAGATCAACAGCAGTGCAGCACCGCGTCCGGTTCGCGAGGTGGTCCGCCGCCTGTGCAAACCGTGCTCCGCGACGATCAGTTCCGCGCCGCCAGCGCAGCGTCCCTGATCGAGGAGATCGCGTGGTCGAACCCGTCGGGGTCCTTGAAAACGGCGCTGCCCGCCACGACGACGTTCGCCCCGGCGACAGCCGCAGGTCCGACCGTGTCGGTGGCGAGGCCTCCGTCGACCTCGAGGTCGATGTCGCGGCCGGAGACCTCGATCATCTCGGCGACCTGAGCGATCTTGGCTTCCATGCTCGCGATGTACTCCTGGCCGCCGAAACCCGGGTTGACGGTCATCACGAGCACCTGGTCGACCAGGTCCATCACGTGTTCGATGGTCACCGCGGGAGTGGCGGGGTTCAGCACCACGCCTGGGCTGACGCCCAGGTCGCGTATGTGGCCGAGCGTCCGGTGGAGGTGGGCGCAGGACTCCTGGTGGACCAGGATGATGTCACAACCCGCTTCGACGTAACGCGGGACCAACTCGTCGGCCTCGATCACCATCAGGTGAGCCTCGAAGGGGATGTCCACCGTGGGCCGACACGAGTGGATCACGTCGGGACCGAACGTCAGGTTGGGAACGAAAACGCCGTCCATCACGTCCCAGTGGATCCTGTCCGCTCCGCCGCGCTGCAGTGCCTCCACGGTTGCTCCCAGCCGTGAGAAGTCCGCTGGCAGCACCGACGGGGAGATCTGGATTTCGGGCACGGACATCGGTGGGGGCCTCCGAAAACGCTTGGTGGAACCCGCGACAGTACCTGCCGACAGCGGGCGGGGTCGATCGCCGTATCGGGTCGTGGCGCGTTCTTCCGAGGTACCCGTCGAATCGGTCCGTGACGACCGCTGTCCTACGATCGGTGTGGTGTCGCGCCACGACCACCGACCTGTCGAGTCCGCAGGGACCACTTCCGCAGGGGCCACTGTGGATGCGGATCTCGTTCGGGCGGTGGCGGGTGGTGTCGTGTTGGGTCGCGACCCCCGGGGACGAGTGGTGCTGGCGCGCGGTGGACTGCCGGGCGAGCAGGTGACGGTCTTGCCGCGGCGAGTCCGTCGCGCTCTGGTCGAAGGCGAGGTGTCGGAGATCCGCGAGCCGTCGCCGGATCGTGTGGAGCCGACGTGTCCGATGGTCGCCAGGGGTTGCGGCGGGTGTGACATGCAGCACGCGAGCCGGCGACTGCAGGCCGGGATGGCGATCGAGGTCGTGCGCGATGCGCTCTCCCACACGGGTTCGCTCCCGGCGTCGATGGTCGACTCGCTGGTCGTGGAACATCGCGAGAACCCGGTGCGGGTGGATGGTCGGACCACCATGCGCCTCGCGGTGATGGGCGACGGACACCTGGGGTTGAGGCGTCACCGTTCGCACCGCGCCGTAGCAGTCGACGGATGTCTCGTGGCCCATCCGTTGCTGTTGCCGACACTCTCCGACGGGCGGTTCCCCGGCGCTCGCGAGGTGAGGCTGCGGGCCTCGGTGCACACCGGTGAGGTGTTGGCGGTCGTCTTCCCGAATGCCCGGGGGGCGGCGGTTCCCGACGGGGTTCGGGTGGTGGGTGATGACGGGCTGCGCTCTGGCACGCGTGCATGGATCACCGAACGCGTCGCCGGCCACGACCTGCGGATCTCGGCGAGGGCATTCTTCCAACCCGGTCCGGTCGCCGCCGAGATGCTCGGACGGGCCGTCGGGCGCTCCCTCGATGGCATTGATCCGAGCCGCGACAGGCTGGTCGATCTCTATGGGGGAGTCGGTTTGTTCAGCGTCCTGCTCGCAGCGACCCGCTCCGAGGTGGTCGAGAGATCCGGCGCCGCGATCGCCGATGCCCGGGTCAACACGGCTGCGATCGGCGCACGGATCACGCGAGCCGATGTCGGCTCGTGGACGCCGAGCCCGGCGGAGGTCGTGGTCGCCGACCCACCACGTGAGGGCCTGGGACGCTCCGGCGTCGGTGCGGTGGCCGCGACCGGTGCCTCGCGGGTGTGTCTGGTCAGTTGCGATCCGGCATCGCTGGCGCGGGACGTGGCGTTGCTCGTCGCAGACGGCTTCGAGCCGACGGGCATCGAGCTGGTCGAGGTGTTCCCCCACACCCATCACATCGAAGCGGTCACCACGCTGCACCGGAGATCAGGTCACAGATGATCCGCAGGGTTGCGGCGATCGTCACGCTCGTGATCTCGGTGGGTGCTCTGGTCCTGGCCGTGTGGATGCTGGGAGGCGGACCCGACCGGGCATCGTCGGGTGCCTGCTCGCCCGGGCCACCGGAGGAGCTCACCGTGGAGGTCCTGGCCGCGCACCCGCACGACCCCGATGCGTTCACCCAGGGTCTGTTGGTCGACCCCGACGGTGAGCTGTGGGAGAGCACCGGTCTGCGTGGGCATTCCGAGCTGCGCCGTGTCGACGTCGAGACCGGTGAGGTCATCGACTCGGCAACACTCGACAGCGATCTCTTCGGTGAGGGATTGACCCGAGCGGCCGATGGCCGGCTCGTGCAACTGACCTGGACCGCCGGCCGGGCACTGCGGTGGGACCCGGAGTCCCTCGAGGTGGCCGGAGAGTTCCGCTACGAAGGCGAAGGCTGGGGGATCACGACCCTTGATGACGACTTCCATGCCATGAGCGACGGTTCCAACCGTCTGCGGTTCCGCTCGCCGGGGGACTTCGAGGTCGTCGGTGAGATGGAGGTGGAGCGCCGGGGTGGATCGGCGGATCGCCTCAACGAGCTCGAGTGGGACGGCGAGGCGCTCTGGGCGAACCGGTACCAGAGCTCGGAGATCCTGCGGATCGACCTCGACTGCGGCACCGTCGACGGGGTCGTCGATGCTTCCGGTCTGGTCGACCGGGCGCAAGAGCGCATCGGTGAGCTCCGCCTCGAGCGCGACCTCGAGAGCCGTGACGTGCTCAACGGGATCGCCTGGGCGGGACCCGGTTCACCGGATCGCTACTACGTGACCGGCAAGCGGTGGCCGGTGCTCTTCGAGGTCACCTTCACAGACGTCTGAGGTCACGGGTGCTCCGGTCGGATCTCTGACCGCATCGGCAGGGTAGGCTGGGCCGGTTGGCTGGACAGCCTGCCGAGACAGGGGGATCAACCGATGTCAAGACCCGCGCCCGGGGCGCTGTATGACCGCCACTCGTTGAGCTGGCGGTTCAACAGCCAGTCGTTCGTCCTGCTGGGCGGACCGAGGGCTGCGATCCTGCAGATCTGCGATCCGGGGATAGCCGCCGGAGTGGTGGAGTACAGCCGCTACCGCACCGATCCACTCGGCCGGCTCCAGGGAACCCTCGAGTCGATGCTCGCGATCTCGTTCGGTTCACCCGAGCTGCGAACCGAGACGCTGGCGCGGCTGGAGCGGATCCACTCAGCGGTGTCGGGCACCCTGGAGGACGGCACTCCCTATTCGGCGCTCGACAGGGACCGGCAGTTCTGGGTGCTCGCGACGCTCACCGACACGGTGATCGAGGTCGACAGGCGATACCTGGGCAGGATGCGACCCGCGGATCGAACGGCCTACTACGAGGAGTCCAAGGCGTTGGCGAGTGCCTTCGGGGTGCCCGACGAGCTCGTGCCCGACGACTATCAGGCGTTCCGGGACTACTTCGCCGAACGAGTCGCGACCCTCGAACCGACAGCACGCAGCCGTGAAGTGGCGGCGACGCTCATGAGGCCGCGCGTGCCGCTGGTACCCGGTGCGGCCTGGTTGCCCTTCAACCTGGTCACGACCGACCTGTTGCCGCGTAGGTTGCAGCGTGAGTTGGGTATCAGGGACCTCAACGCTGCGGAGCTCGCGGCCGTGCGCGCCGCCCAGGTCTCGATGCGCAACTCGGTGGGGCACATCTCGGGCCCCTTGCTCGCCAATCCGCTCAACGGACGGGCGATCTCGAGAGCCGCCTGATCCACTCGAGCGGCTCCGACAGCCGAGGGGAGGCCTCGTGTCTCAGTACGCCCCCCGGGACTCGAACCCGGAACCTGCGGATTAAGAGTCCGATGCTCTG
>CAYVYG010000026.1:0-15016 GCA_964454385.1 uncultured Microthrixaceae bacterium | reverse complement strand
ACCGGCGTCATCGAGCGCCTCGCGGATCGCACCTACCTGGCCGTCCATCATCCCCGAAGGTGCGCACACGTCCACCCCGGCGCTGGCCTGGGCCACCGCGACCTTGCGGTAGAGCTCGAGGGTGCGATCGTTGTCGACGTCGCCGTCGGCGCCGATCACCCCGCAGTGGCCGTGGTCGGTGTACTCGTCGAGGCACAGGTCCGCCATGAGGACCATGTCGCCGCCGACCTCGGCGCGCAGGTCGCCCAGCGCGAGCTGCACGATCCCGTTGGGGTCCCAGGCACCCGAGCCTGCATCGTCCTTGTGCTCGGGCACGCCGAAGAGGATCACCGCGGGGACACCGAGCTCTGCGAGCTCATGGCACTCCCTGCGCAGCGAGTCCCGGGTGTGCTGGACCACCCCGGGCATCGATCCGATGGGCACTGGCGCGCTGACGCCCTCGCGCACGAACAGCGGTGCAACGAGGTCATCGACCGACAACCGGGTCTCTGCCACCAGACGTCGCAGGGCGGCGCCGCGGCGCAACCTGCGGGGTCGGTGCACTGGAAAGCTCACGCGCCAATCCTACGGTGGCACCCGTCGCTGTGGGCGCCGGCGGTGGCGTGAACCAACAGCTCCGCGGCTCAAGAGGTCCGCGGCTCAAGAGGTCCGCTGCTCAGGAGGACCGCTGCTCAGGAGGACCGCTGCTCAGGAGGACCGCTGCGCGAAGTGCTCGCCGAGAGCGGCCACCAGGGCGTCGACGGTGTGCTCGGTGGGTTGCACCGCCACCTCGAGGCCGCGCTCGCGCGCTGCGCGAGCCGTCACCGGCCCGATCGCAGCCACCACCCTGGGCACACCACCACCGAAGGTGTCGAGGAACGCCCGCACCGCGGACGCCGAAGTGAAGCACACTGCATCGGCGCGCGCAACGGTGTCGATGAGTGACCGATCGAGCTCTGCCGGAACCGTCCGGTAGGCCGGAACCACCTCCACCTCGAAGCCCAGCTCGCGGAGTCCGTCCGGGAGGACCTCACGGGCCACCTCGGCGCGTGGCAGCAACACCCGTGCGCCCGCAGCGCGGTGCTCACCGAACGCGCTCAGGAGTCCCTCGGCTACGAAGCTGTCGGGAACCAGATCGACCTCGAGGCCCGCGCGGTCCGCTGCGTCCCGGGTGGCTGTGCCGATCACCGCCACCTTCGCACCCGCGGGGTGGGCGGGCAGGTGCTCCTCGGCCTCGAGTTGTGTCCACATCGCAGCGAAGCGGCGCACCGCGTTCGCTGATGTGAACACGATCCACTCCGGGGTGTCGGTTCCGCTCGCGCCCGATGCGGCCATGAGCCGGGCCACGGATGCCCGCAACGCGGCGCCACCGTCGGAGGGATCCACGATGCGGATCGCCGGCGCCACGACCACTTCCGCCCCCAGGGCTTCGAGCGAGTCGACGAGAGGACCGGCCTGGTCACGGGGTCGGGTCACGACCACCGACGTTCCACCGAGTGGCCGGCGCCGGCCGCCGCGGGGCGACGGCCGATGTCCCGGAGGGCTCACGCATCCACCCCGGTGGGGCCGCGGCTCACGCGCCGTGCCATCAGCTGTTCCCGAGTTGCACCAGCAACGTCTCGGCGACCGACCGGCCCAACCTCTCGGGGTCGTCCCCCGAAGCCTCCGCGTGGGCTACACCACCCGCCCGGTCATCCGACGGGGAGAGCACACCCGTCAGACGAAGGCTCCCGTCACCAAAGACCGTGCAGTGCGCACCCGCAGGCAACGAGCAGTCGCCACCGAGCTCGGCGAGGAACGCCCGCTCGGTGTCCACCGCCGACCGGGCAAGCGGGTCCTCGATCGACCCCAGGAGGGCCTCGACCCTGGCGTCCCCGGACCGGCACTCCACCGCCAGGGCCCCCTGGCCCACCTGGGGAACCATGTCCTCGACGCCGATCACCTCGGAGATCCGCGATCGCCGACCCAACCTCGCGAGCGCCACCGCGGCCACGAGGATCGCGTCGAAAGCCTCGCTCTTGGCCAGACGCGTCGCGATGTTGCCGCGCAGCTCCTCGAAACGCACCCCGGGTACCAGCTCCGCGAGCTGGACCCTTCGGCGCGCCGAACCGGTCGCCACGACCGGGCCCGCCCCGCCCGCGGCGACCGAGCTCCGGAGGTCATCGAGGGTGGCACCCACGAGTGCGTCGCGCACCTCCCCCCTGGGCGGGACCGCGGCGAGGGCGAGGCCATCGGGGGTGAGCGCCGGGAGGTCCTTCGCCGAGTGGACCGCGATGTCCGCCTCACCGCGCAGGACGGCTCGCTGCACCTCCTTGACGAACACGCCCTTGCCCCCGATCTGTGACAACGGTGCATCGGTTCGCCGATCTCCCTCGGTGCTGACCGGCACGATCTCGATGCTCTGGTCCCCGCGCGAGCGCTCCAACAGCGACGCGACGTGATCCGCCTGCCAGCGGGCGAGCTCCGATGCCCGGGTGGCGATCCTCAGTCGTCGGTCGGCCGGTCCGTCACCACCCACGGCTCAGAGGTCGAACAGTTCGGCGAGTGAGACCGCCAGACGATCGCCCCGGGCCGACCCGGCGGCATCCTTGAGCCGGACGGTCGGTTCGTGCAACAGCTTGGCCATCATCGAACGGGTGATGCCCTCGAGGAGGTCCCGCTGCTGCGCGTCGAGATCGCCGATCGCGGTGGCGAAACGACGGAGCTCGGCCGCACGTATCTCCTCGGCGCGGTCGCGCACCGCTGCGATCAACGGGGCCACCTCACGGGCGCAGGACGCAGCCATGTAGCGCTGCACTTCCTCGTCGACGATCCTGTGCACCCCGTTGGCCTCCAACCGGCGCAGGGTCACCGCCGCATCGGTGATCTCCGCGATCGCTGCCATGTCGACCAGGTCGACCGCATCGAGATCGCCGAGGGCCGGATCGACGTTCCTCGGCACTGCGAGATCGATCGTCAGGAGCGGCCGTATGCGAGCGCCGGTGGCGGCATCATCAGGCCCGATCACCGGGTGGGGCGCACTGGTGGCAGTGAACACGACGTCCATGCGGGCCAGGTGATCCGACAGCTCGCCGAGGGGCACCGAGCGGGTGTCCACACCGAGCTCGGAGGCGAGGCCCTCGCAACGCTGCACGGTCCGGTTGGCGAGAACCAGCTCGGATACACCCGCGCGGTCGAGCAACCTGGCGAGGCGCCGTCCCATGGTCCCGGCGCCCACGACCGCGGCGGCGGCACCATCGAGTGATCCGAGGCGGTCCGTCGCGATCGCTACCGCTGCCTGGGAGACCGAGGTGGTGTGCTCACCGATGCGCGTCTCGCTGCGGGTCCGCTTGCCGACCTCGAGCGCGTGACGGAACAACAGGTTGAGGCCCCGACCGGCCGCCTTCTCCCGGCGGGCGATCTCCCACGCTGAGCGGACCTGTCCGAGGATCTCGTGCTCACCCGGAACCGCCGAATCGAGACCGGCGACGACCCCGAACAGATGGTCGACCGCCTGGTCGTCGTAGTGGACATAGAGGCTGTCGGCGAAACGGTCGGGTGGCAGGTGGGTGAGGTCCGAGAAGAAGTTGCGCACCTCACCGAAGGCCCCGTGGAAGCGCTCTGCCACGAGGTAGACCTCGGTGCGGTTGCACGTGGCGAGGACCACCGCTTCGGAGGTGTGCTCGCCCGAGCAGAGACCGGCCAGCAGCTTCGGCAGCGCGTCCCCGCGCACCGACATGCGTTCGAGCAGCTCCAGTGACGCGGTGCGGTGGTTCGCTCCGATTACGACAAGTGACACGCCTGTGGCTCCTGGAAGGCTTCGGATCGCCTGCTCCGAGATCGTACCGCCGTGGGCTCCTCGGATCGAAGCGAGCCGCCCCTGGGCCGTGCGGTCATGCGCGCGAACCCGGTGCTCAGGACACCGATGCGATCCGGGGATCCCTGCGACCCTCGTGGAAGGCGAGGATCTCGAGCTCCGATGCGAGATCGACGTGGCGCACGATCACGTCCGCGGGTGTCTCGATCATGGTGGGAGCGAAGTTGAGTATCGACCTCACCCCCGCGGCGACAAGATCGTCCGCGACCTGTTGGGCCGCCGATGGAGGTGTGGTCACGACCCCGATCACCACGCCGTTGGCCCGGACCAGACGGGCCATGTCGTCCTGGTGGCCGATCTCGATGCCCGCGATCGTGGTTCCGACGCGCCGCGGATCGACATCGACAGCCGCCACGACCCGGAAGCCCCGGTCCCGGAAACCCTCGAAGGACAACAGCGCGCTACCCAGGTTGCCGGTGCCGATCACCATGCAGTGCCGGGCCTGCGCGAGCCCGAGGTGGTTGCGCATCTCGCCGAGCAACTCGCCGACGTCGTAGCCGACCCCGCGGGTTCCGAAGCTGCCGAAGTAGGACAGGTCCTTTCGGACCTTGGCTGCGTTGACCCCGGCGATGCCGGCCAGCTGTTCGGAGGAGACGGTGTCGGTGCCGGCACCGTTCAGCGCGAGGAGCGCACGGTGGTACAGCGGGAGACGGACGACGGTCGCGTCCGGGATCTCCCTGGGGGTTCCACCGTCGGGTGTGGCGTCCTCTGCCATCACCTGAAGGTAGTCCGCTCGTGCAAAGATTCACAAAGTGCGCTGAGGAGGTCGAGCGCCCAGGAGCATGGGCCGGCAACCGAAGACTGCGATTGCACACACGGCCAGCAGCATTCTCATGCAACCATCCCGGTGCCGTCCAAACGCTCCACTTCACCGCGACCGAAGCACCTCTGCCGAGTCACCCAGCGTCGCATCGACACTGGCTGACTGACGAACCGAGCTCGAGTCATCCAGAGCGCGCCTAGCCGGCCTGTTCGGGCAGCCGTCTGCGCAGGACCTTGCCGGTGAGCCCGGTCGGCAGATCGTCGACGAAGGTGACCTTGTTCGGGCACTTGTAGCGTGACAGCCTGCCCGCAACGAAGTCGATCACGTCGTCCTCCTCGATCGACAGGCCGTGGCGTGCGACCACGTACGCGCGCACCGCTTCGCCGGTGTGGGGATGGGGCACCCCCACCACCGCCGCCGCCTCGATCGCGGGGTGCTCGAGCAGGACCTCCTCGACCTCGGCGGGAAACACGTTGAAACCCGACACGATGATCAGGTCCTTGATCCGGTCGACCATGTAGAGGTAGCCGTCATCGTCGACGACCGCCAGGTCGCCGGTGTGCAACCAGCCCTGCGCATCGATCACCCGATTGGTCGACTCCTCGTCGTTCCAGTACCCCTTGAACACGTTGGGGCCCCGAACGAGCATCTCGCCGACGTCGCCGACGAGCACGTCGGCACCCTCGAGGTCGACCAGGCGCACCTCGACCCCGGGCACCGGCACGCCCACCGAGCCGAGCGGTGCGTCGATGCCCAGCGAGGAGGCGACCACAGGTGAGGCTTCCGTCAGGCCGTAACCCTCCTGCACCTTCACCCCGAACCGCTCCTGCACCGCAACCGCCACCTCTGGAGCCAGCTTCGCCGCGCCCGAGGTCGCTAGGCGCACCGATGACATCACCGACGACGACACACCGGTCAGCCCCGCAAACGCCGCCCACATGTTCGGGGGACCCGACACGCTGGTGATGCGGTGCTTCTCGACCGCTTCGAGCGCGGCGAGTGGATCGAAGCGCTCGATCAACACGATCGAGGAACCTGTCGCCAGGGTCACTCCCAGCGCGACGTTGAGCCCGAAGATGTGGAACATCGGCAACAGACCGAAACCCACATCGCTCGCAGTGGGCCCCTCGTCGCTCGCGGCAGCGACCTGGCGCAGGTTCACCAACAGGTTGCCGTGGCTCAGCATCGCCGCCCTGGGCGCACCCGCGGTGCCCGAGGTGAACGCCAGCACCGCTAGGTCATCCTCCGCACGGTCGACGAGCCCGGTGGGTGAGGAGCCCATCAGGTCGTCCATGCTGATTCCGCCGCCCGGGGTGAACCCGGCTCCGATGCGGTGACGCAGATCCGGCAGATCGTCGCCGTCGAGGTGAGCCAGTTGGCCCTTGGCGGACGGACCGATGAACGCCGCGACCGCTCCCACGTCGCAGAGCTCCCGTTCGAGCTCAGCGGGAGGTGACTGCGGATTGAGCGGCACCGCGACCGCTCCGATCCCCAGGATCGACAGGTAGCTGACCACGAAGTACCAATTGTTGTTGGCCACGATCGCCACCCGGTCACCGGGCTTCACCCCCAGCCCGGCCAGCCCGCCCCTCAGATGCGCGACCTGGTCCCTCAGCTGGCCGTAGGTCGTGTACTTGCCCCGCGAGATGAGCGCCGTGTGGTCTGCGGGATGCTGCTCGATCAGCGCTGCAAGGTTCATCGGGCCAGAGACTAGCCTCGGGTGTTCAGGTGAATGCCGGGGCACAGGGGCGGCTCTCGCGGGGTTCTGACTCGCGCCGGTGACGATTCCACCCTCGGAGATCGCCACCGTGTTCGCGATCGCGCTGACGCTCCTGGTGCTGGACATCCGCCTTCCGCACCCGATGTCCGCGGCGCCGGCGGACATGTGGTCGGCGCTCGGGGATGTGCAGCCGCAGCTCGTCGCCTTCCTCGTCGCGTTCGCACTTCTGGGCCGCTACTGGCTCGCCCACCACGTCTTCGTATCCGGACTGGCCGCGGTCACGAGGCGGTTGATGGGACTCAACCTCGTCTACCTCGCCTTCCTCGCGCTCCTCCCATTTCCCACCTCGCTCGTGGGAGGCAACGAGGAGAACCCGGTCTCGGTCGTCGTGTTCGCGTCGGTGCTCGCGGCCATCTCGGCGAAGGAGACCGTCCTCTTCGTCGAGGCACGGCGCGGCGATCTCCTCATCGACCGATTGGACGACGGGGGGTACCGCTCCACCTTCATCGGCTCCCTCGGCCCGGTCGTGATGTTCGCGCTCACGACACCGTTCGCGTTCCCGAGTCCGACGTGGACGCTTGTGTCGTGGATCTTGGGCGATCGCCCGGGTCAGGTCGACCGGACCACGTCAACGGGCGAGCACCACGAGTTGCAGGAACGACGCCCCGACGAGCAACAACAACAGCACCACGATCACGATGGTGGTCATGCGCCTCACCGGTTGCCGTCCCCGTGGTCCCGCCTCTCGCCGAGATCCACCCGCGTCGCGCCAGGTTCGCCGACAGGCCGGTCCCCGTGCGACCCGGCATCACCAACCGACAGCACCACCTCGTCGCCGACCGCGAGCGAGGTCTCCTCGGCCGCGGATCCCTGGTTGGCGACCAGCGCCAACAACCCGTAGCTGTCGACGAGCAGCCCGAGGCCACCGGTGGGCAGCGATCCGAAGGCATCCACGCGCTCCGCGGCGGCCACCGTGTCCCGGAAGGCCAACGAGACGACCCCACCGCTGTCACAGCCCATCTCGTCGAGCTCAGCGGGGTCCACGTTGAGCTGGACGTTGCCGAAGCGGTCCACCCACAGGACCTCGGCGTGGAGTCCGTCGCTCTCGCCGCGTGAGAGCGCGAGAGTGCCCGGAAGCAGGCTGACGGGATCGATCTCGGTGCCGAGGTCACCCATGTCGGTGCCCCGGCACAGCAGTGCGGCGGCCGGAGCGAACACATCTCGTCCGTCGAAGGTCGGCCCCGGTGCGTCGAGGTGGTGCTCGGTGTTGTCGAGGACCACCGCGCGAGTGGCACCGCCGACCATCGCGACCGCCGGGGCCAAGAGGCCGTTGTCGGGCCCGACCAGGACCGACGAGCCACCGCCGACCTCCACCGCAACCGGGCGACGACGGGTTCCCACCCCGGGGTCGACCACCGCCAGCACCACACCGGGACAGAGGTACTGGACGCTGCGAGCCAGTGCGAGCGCCCCGCCGCGGACATCGAAGGGAGCTACTCCGTGGGTGATGTCGATCACCCGCACACCCGGAGCGAGCGCCTCGAGCACCGAGTGGACCACCCCCACGAACTCATCCACGAGGCCGTAGTCGGACAGGAACGACACGTGGCGCCAGACCAGAGGCTCAGCCGCATCGGGATGACCGGAGACGGGCTCCGGGCGCTCACTCGGGGTCGCGTCCATGCGGCTCCGACCGTACTCCGCGACGCGCATCACAGGAACACGCCCGGCTCGCATCGGGTCCGGTCCTTCAAACGCTGATCCGGCCCCCCTTCAGGCGGTGCTCAGCGCAGCTCCGCCGAACGACGTGCAGCCGCTGAGACCGCGGCGCTGAACGCCGCGCGGACCCCGTGTTCCTCGAGCACAGCCAGACCGGCCGCTGTGGTACCACCCGGGGAGGTCACCATCGCCCGCAGCGACTCCGCGGGGAGCTCCCCGCGATCCAACAGAGCGGAGGCGCCCACGAGGGTCTGGTTCACGAGGCGCACCGCAACGTCGCGGGGTATGCCGTTGAGAACCCCCGCTTCGATCATCGCCTCGGCGACGAGGAACACATAGGCGGGTCCGGATCCCGACAGGCCGGTCACCGCGTCCATCAGAGATTCCGGAACCCGCTCCACGATCCCCACCGCACCCAGGAGCCCTTCGGCCCAGTCCAGGTCCCCCTCACCGGCTGCGTCGCTTGCGCATATCGCTGTGGCCCCCGCGCCTGTCAGAGCGGGGGTGTTCGGCATCGCGCGCACGACCGCGACCGCCTCCCCGGCCGCGCCAGCAAGGTCAGCGGTGGTGATGCCCGCCGCTATCGACAGCACCCGGCGCGCTCCGCAACCCGCAGCCGCGGCGAGCGCATCGAGTGCCACATCGGGCTTCGTGGCCACAACCAGGCCCTCGCAGCGCCCGGGCGACCCGACCACATCTATCCCGGCGAACCTCTCCTGGAGGTGCTCGCGCCGCGCAGCGGAGGTGTCCACGACGCGCACCCCGGCTGGTTCGATCCCGGCGCTGTCGAGCAGACCGGCGATCAGCGCCTCGGCCATGCGACCGCCTCCGAGGAACTGGAGCGGGACCGCATCCGGGGGCCGGTCTTCGGCAGAATCCATCGCCGCAGGCTACCGGAGCACCCCCTGGGTCCCCTCCAACCCTCGAAGTGCGCGTGCTCGCGCCCCCCGACCGGACGCCACGACGCGCGGTTCGCTCCGGGGCCCGGCGCGCCCGAGCGTATGACGGTGACCCCGGGTCCCCGCTTCCCCTTCAGGGACCCGGGTCGGGGTGAACCTACGTGGACGCCCACACGTCGTCACCGGGTCGGAGGACCCGTTGATCACATCTCAGCGTTGGAACCGCTCGCCGAACCCGAGGCGCATCAGCGGCACGAATATCGCCTCGGTCGCCTCGTAGATGGATCCCAGGACACGATCCAGCACCGACTCGTCCACGGTGTCGACCGGCAGATCCATGCCCACGAAGAACGCGTCCTCCCCACCGATCCAGGCCGCGACGCCCCGGAACCGCCTGATCGACCGCAACAGGTACTCCTGGGCCGCGGCGGGTGGCTCCAACGGAGCCGGCGCCAGGTAGGTCTCGGCGTGCAGGCTGCGCTGCCGGATCTCGAACCAGACCGTGAAGATCGCCTTCTGGTCGCCTTCGAGGCGCACCAGCCAACGCCGCGTATCGGGTTCGGGATCCCGTTCTGCGGCTGCGACCGCCGGGTTCTCCACGAGTTGGTCGGCCAGCCACCTGGTGAACAGAGCCTCGATCGCCTCCAGGTCCTCCGATGACGGTGGCCGGCCAGCATCGTTGTGACCCGCGACAGGGCTCACGCACACTCCACGAGCGCGTCCTTGGCGAGATCCGAGTAGACCCGGCGCAAACGGCCCGCTGTGCCCGCCCAGGAGTAGCGCGCCGCGTGCTCCGCCGCACGCCGGCCCATCGATTCGGCCATCGCGGGATCGGCCAGCAGCCGGTCGACCATCGTCGCCTTGGTCCGAGCGTCACCGCGCTCGACCAGGAAACCGGTCTCATCGGGGACCACCAGGGTGCGCAGTCCTCCCACCGCGGAGGCGACGACAGGAACACCACACGCCGCGGCTTCGAGCGCGACCAGCCCGAAGGATTCCGAACGGCTGGGCACGAGCACCACGTCCGCGCTGCGGTACCAGGTGGACAGCGCGTGGTGGGGTTGGGGGTCCACGAAGCTCACCCGGTGACCGAGTCCCAACTCGGACACCAGCGAGCGGACTCGCCCCAGCTCCGCCTCGCCCTCGGGCCCGGAGGGCCCGCCCACCACGACAAGGCGCGCATCGAAGCGTTCCAGCAACGACAGGGTCCGCACCGCCACCGGTAGACCCTTGAGAGGCTGGATCCGCCCGACGAACAGCATGGTCGGACGATCATCGATACCCGCGGCGGCCCGGGCACCGCTTCGGTCACCCGGGGAGAAGAACGCATGGTCGACCCCCGGTGGCACGTTCTCGATGCGTCCGGGATCCGCGTCGTAGAAGCCGACGAGCTGTTCGGCCTCGACCGGATTGGACGCGCAGATCGCGTCGCAACAACCGATGGTCTCGGCCTCGGCTCGTGCTCTGGCCTCGGGCTCGTCGTCTCCCGCATCCGCTTTCACCCGTGCGAGGGTGTGGAAGGTCGCGACCAGCGGAAGCGACAAGCGGTGCTTGATCCGATGCGCCGCCACCGCAGAGAGCCAGTAGTTGGCGTGCAGCACCTCGACGTCGGTGCCCAACAGATCGCGCTCCACCGCGTCGGCGAAAGCACCGACGTGGTCGGCGAGACGCTCCTTCGGAAGCTCCGGCGGACCCGCTTCGACATGCACGACCTCGAAGCCCGGTTCGATGGTCACCCTGTCGGGCTGTTGCGCGTCGGTGCGACGCACGTATACCCGCACCGGCACCCCGGCTCTCGCCAGCGAACCCGCGAGCTCGCGGACGTAGACGTTCATCCCACCTGAGTCACCGCTGCCGGGCTGGGCCAGCGGCGACGTGTGCATGGAAAGGACTGCGACGGATCCCACGGACTGTTTCAACTCCCCGGAGGCGGAATGATTCCCGACCAAACTGATCGGATTGGCGGTGATCAGCGTAGATCGACCCGCGCGTCCAGCACCTCATCGGTCGACCCGGTCACGTGCCGGGACCCGGCGGAACCACGGGCGCGGCGATCAGAAGTGCCGAGTGGTCTGGTTGTCGCGCAGGAACGACTCGTAGATGTGGATGAGCGTCTTGCGCTGATCCTCTGTGATCCGGCTGTCTCGGCGGATCTCACGCAGGGGATCGACCTTGTCGGTGGGCTCGTCGAGGATGCCCGCGCGTATGTAGAGCGTCTCCGCGGAGATCTCGAGCGCCCGCGCTATCTGCTGGAGGATCTCAGCCGAGGGGCGACGCAGACCGCGCTCGATCTGGGACAGGTACGGGTTCGACACGCCCGCCCGCTCGGAGAGCTTCCGAAGGGACATCTCGCCGATCGCGCGCTGCTCACGGATGAAGTCGCCCAGTTCGTTCCAGCGGCGATCAACTTCTTCCTTGACGTCGGCCATCGCACCCAGCGTACCCGTCCGGCGCCGATAACCCAGTTGGGCCTTGACGTGGACCGCTGCGTCGCCGTCGCACCGGGTCTCCACTCGGACGCCGGACGGCTTGGCTAACCTCGGGGTGACAAAGGCGACCCGCGACCCGCGGATGCCCGTAGACCCAACCGAAAGCAACGGTCCGTGCGAATCGAACCCCAGGAGCTGATAGCCGAACAGGAACCGGAGGACCTGGCCGGTCTCGACATGGCTGAGTTGCGGGTGTGGCGCGAACGCCTCCAGTCGGTCGAATACGGCTACTCCTACGCCCGGCGGGTCACCCAGGGCCGTCTCGACACGCTTCTGGCGGAGCTGGAGCGCCGCCGAACCGGCGACGACAGCGAGGATCTCGTGGAGTCGATCACCGCGACGCTCGGGAATCGGATAACCGGGCCCGGTCTGCCGCGTCCCACCCGGGATCTCGACCCGCCCGAGTGGGCATACGAACTGGTCGCGGAGCTCGACGAGATCCTCGGCCCCTCACAGCTCGCATCCCTGCACGATGTGGACCTCGACACCCTCACCGACGCCGCCCAGCAGACCTCGACCCTGGAACACGACCTCTCCCGGTCCCGTGGCGCGCTCCACAAGCGCATCGACCGCGTCCAGGCGGAGCTGATCGCCCGTTACCGTGCCGGTGCGGGCGTTGAGGATCTGCTCAGCTGAGCGCCCAGACCGCTCCCAGCATCAGGGGAGCGGACACGACGTAGGCATCGAGGCGCCGCATCGCCGGCACATCGGCGTCGCGTCGCGGGAGCTCAGCAGAGGTGAGCATCTGGCCGAGGGGACAGGCGAACAGGATCATCGCGCCGGCGATCCACGCGGTCGCGCGATCGAAGGGCTGCGCCTCGAACGCCGACGCGGTGAAGGTCACCGCCAGCAATCCGATCCCTCCGGTCACAGGACCCTCGAGGCGGCTGGAGGACTCTGCCGCCCCGATGAAGTAGCCGGCGTCGTAGAACGAGACCGCGAACACCAGGAACAGCGCGGCCCAGGTCTCGGCGCGCGCGACGAGCACCACCGACATGGCAGGCACTGAGGAGAGCACCGCGGCGATCACGGCCGCTCCCGCTGCAGCGGGTTTGCGACCCGAGAGCATGGTCGCGCCGACGATCGCCAACGGCACCACGATGAGCGCCAGTCCCGCCAGCGAAGTACCGATCGAGGCCGCTGACACGAGCACCGCTGCCGCCACCGCCGCCAGCTGCGCGCTGAAGGAGGGCGCACCGACACGTCCGGTCGCATCCAACCAGACCCTCGCCAACTGCCACGCGGCTGTCGCCGCCACCAGTCCCCAGAGCGCCAGCAGTGCCCAGCGTCCCGCCACCACGGATCCGACCGCCACGATGAACCAGAGGATCCCGAGGCGGACCCTGGGCCCGTCGGTGGATGGACGCACCAGGTACCCGGCTACTCCAGGGGCGCGCGCCTGCGCATCGCTGGAGCTCTCGACCTCGACCTTCCGGGACGCCCGGGCGCTGCGCCCTTTGGCCTGCTTGAGTGTTGGGGTCCGCTTGCGGGTCGGGGACCGCTTGCCCGCGGTGGTCTGGTTGCGGGTTGCGGACTGCTTGGGTGCTGGGGACGGCTTGCCCGACGACCTCCTGGTGGGCCCACGCCCGGACCGGCTCCGCGGATCACCAGGCCTCGGTCGCCGGACCACCGGTTCAGCTTCCACCATTCAGCCCCCGGAAACAGGAGGGAGCACTGCCAGCTCGTCGGATGGCCCGACCAGCGCGTCCGATGCGACGGGTTCCCCGTTGCACCAGATCCGGCTGGTGGCCAGCACCTCGCCGAAACGCGAACCGTACCGGCGCGTCAGTTCGGCCATCACGTCGCCCACGGTCGTGGCGTCGGAGGTCACCTTGGAAGCTCCCACGGCCTCCCTGGCCTGGGCGAAGAGCAACACGACAGGCATGCCCAACGGTACCGTGAGCACGGCTGGTGGGCACCAAATCACTTCGGGTTCCGATCGGTGGTGTGATGCGTGTCGCGGATCCCAGCGGTTCCGGTGGACGACCTCGTCAGATCTGATCGGGAACCGTCTCGTGGAGGATCAGGTGCATCCTCTCACCGAGTGTGGGGCCCTGCGCGTCGTGGACGACCAGCCGGCCCGCGAGGTTGGCGACCCTCGCGAATGGTGAATCCAGCGCTCGTTCGATCGCGTAGATGATCCCCGCGTGGGCCACCGCGAGCACGCGCGCCCCGGGCAACCGCAAAGCGATCGCGGCGAGCGAGGCGAGTGCCCGCTGCTCGACGAGCCCATCGTCCTCCCACGATGGCGGCCGTCGTCCCGAGGCCAGGTAGCCGGGCCAGTCCCGATCGATCTGCTCGCGGGTGCATCCCTGCCATTCACCGGCGTGGCGCTCCATGAGACCGTCGAGCTCGATCACGGGCCCCACCCCGAGGTGCTCTGAGATGATGGCCGCGGTCTGCGATGCACGTTGCAGCGGAGAGGCGAAGATCGCGTCGGTCGATCCGAGCGACGAAGCGGCTTCGAGCGCCTGTGAACGGCCGAGGTCCGACAGCGGGGGATCCTCCTGACCCTGCCACAGGCCCAGGGCGTTCCACTCCGACTGGCCGTGACGCAGCACCAGGATCTCCGTCGGCGCCTCACCCGACCCCGCCCGATCGCGAGCTCCACCACTCACCGTGCCGGGAGCTCTGCTGGAGTTCACGGATCCGCTGGAGCCTGCGCGTCGCCGCTCGACCTGGCGGTCTGCGCATCGACGGCGAAGCGATCGGCTGAGACGACAGCCGCTATCTCCGCTGCCGCGGATCCGGTCGCCTCCTCGCCGGCGTCGACTGCAGCGAGTATGCGGTCGATCGACTCCAGAGCAGAACCCACCGCGGCGATGTCGGCTTCCAGCGCGGCGAGGTCGACGCTCACGGAGTCATCCTGCATTCCCCGAAGCTAGCCCGGATCCGCAGCATCGACGGGATCGCCGACAGGTCAAGTCATCGGGCATACGGTTGGCGCGATGGAGCTGAGCCTGCCGATCGCCGTCACCGCCGCCGGCTCCGCGGCCAACGATGGCTCAGGCGTGCTGCTGAGATCGTTCCTGATCGCGCTGGTCGTGATGGCACCGGTCGCGCTCTGGCAGGCCACGCGGATCCGTAGGGCGCGCGAACGCCAGCGGAGCTCCTCCTACCAGGAGGCGTCGGACCTGTCATCGCTGCGGTCCCCGGCACCCGGATCACCCGAGAGCGGGAAGGAATCCGTGCAGACACTCGAGTCCCTGGTAGCGGAGGTGAACCGCGTCGCGGCCACGCTAGAACGGTCAGCCACAGCCGAGTTCGTCGTTCCGGCTGGCGTGACGGTGGGTGGCTCGCGAGCCGACCCACAGCTGATCGAGGCGGTGCTGCGCGACGCCCTCGACCGCAGCGGCCTCGAGGTGACCGCTACCGACAGCGACCAGGGCTCGGTGCGCCTGCAGTGCCGTCGCAGGTGAACCTGTGCCGTCGCAGGAGAACCTGTGCCGCGAACGCCCACCTGGCGAGCTGATGCGATGATGGTCTCCGGCGTCCCGGCCGACCGAGGACATTGAGTGATCGAGGACACTGATTGATCGAGGACACTGACATGACCATGGAACCCGAGCCGATGCGCAGGGGACCGGCGAC
>CAYVYG010000025.1:0-15437 GCA_964454385.1 uncultured Microthrixaceae bacterium | reverse complement strand
CAGTATTGTAGAATTGGTATAGCCAGCCAATTATCTCTACTTGACCTTCTTTCTCCACATTGAAGTCATCTTCATCTATATCATTTACAAGGTGATAGACAACTCCATCCTTGTCAGTGAAGGATACTTGAAGTAGAAGTTCTGTATAGTCATTAATCTTCTCAAATAACTCAGGTAAATTGTTGTGCAATTCATTGCACTGTTTAATAAATTGAAACCCGAATAACTCGTCCAACTTGTTCTCATTTTTCATCTGAAGAATCTTTTGTTTTTCATCTTCAGTATAACCAAAATCAGCTGCAAGAGGGTTTGTAACAATGTCAGGTTCAGATTTGTTCTTAGTTTCAGATGATAAAACACTTATTCTTGAAGGCAAATAATCGTTGACCTCCATAAACCTTATTGCAATAAGCCTATTGAACCATGTGTATGCCACTTCCTCGATTAAGTTTGTGTAAGCTGTCTTGTATTCGCTTTGCTGAGAGCGTTTCTCAAGTTCCTTTACTAATTGTTCTCTTTGCTTTATCTCGTTTCCTGAGATTGAGAATGGTTCTTTAGTACCAATATCAAAAAACTGAACATCCTTAGTTGATGAAGGCAAAGGACTGCTTATTCCCTTTTCTGTTATCCCCAACAACCTTGTCTTTCCAGTAATGTCATCTATCAACTTATTCCTTGCCCAGATTGCAAAGTTTTTAGTGGCTGTCTTGTTCATATTGTGCCTCCCCTAGAATTGAATTCTTATTACTGTATTCTCATCCAACTCTTCCAGAATTTTCTTCCTAATTCTTTCAATATATTCTTCCAGGTCGTTTTCATCATTAATAACCCAAGTTTTGTTGTGATTAATGGCATCGATATTTATATGCCTTGTCTTTTTTGCTGGTGAAATGGGTGGAGTATCATCCCCGCCTCCTGCTGGATCATTTACTGATATGTCTCTTTCTGCCATTTCATTAAAGAGCTTTGTCATTAAAGTATCTGCCTCTAAATTCATACTTACAAGTAAGGCAATATTGTTGCACGATGTAGCCTTATCATGGAGGTTTTTAAACTCCTGCAAATATCTATCTTCATACTCATCTTTATACGACTTTTTGCTTAGTTCTTCCATTACCCGATCCTTTGCATCCTGGATTGCTTCAATT
Source organism: uncultured Microthrixaceae bacterium (assembly GCA_964454385.1). Classification (GTDB taxonomy): domain Bacteria; phylum Actinomycetota; class Acidimicrobiia; order Acidimicrobiales; family Microtrichaceae; genus JAMLGJ01. The sequence continues at coordinate 14,289 of CAYVYG010000025.1, read as the reverse complement.
ACTGGATTCATCTTCTCATCCAGTAGGATATTGTATTTTTCTTCAAACTTCTTAGTAAGATCAGGCAATTTGGGAATTTCTGAGTAAGGCTTCTCCTCCTTGAGAATTCCCTTAATCTCTTTAACTATAGACTCAATATCAGTATCTGCAATATATGCCTTGCTATCATCATATATGCTCATAAGTCTAAGGGCATTTTCAAAGATGGTCTTCTGTTCCCCTGTGAAGAATCTAGTAATTATCTCATACTCATCCTCAAAGTCCAGATAATCATCATATCTGTTGTGAACTTTTTCATAAAAATCCATCACATCTGAAATATGAACAGGTTCTCTTAAAAGATCCTTTCCTGACTTCAATACATCTTTTCCTGGATAAGGAGCGATTTCATACTTGCTTTCCAGGGCTTCTATTCTATTTATCATATCCTTGGACTGGCTCTTGAAGGTCTCCATCAGTACATCCTCATTTGGAGTATTTACAGGATGATTGAACAGGTCTTTTAATATGTCTTTCACAGACTTAATTTGATAAGCTGGTGGTCTTCTACGAACATCTGTCAGTAGCTTATCCAAGTACTCTTTCTTGGTTATAAACCGAATTATCTCATCACTAGTTCTGTTGGCAAGACTTATGTTCTCACCATTTACTGTAAAAGATATTTGCCCCTTCTTAAATAGGTTTGCAACAAGCCACTCAATATCAGGATCCACAAAACCATAGGGTGCGCTTGTAAACCTATCCTTGATTGTCCTTAATGAAGTCTTTGTATGGTTCTGTGCTCCTGCTGAAATATGGTTGAAAAGATCGCTTAATGCATTTGTATTTGCCTCTTGAACCTCTCCAATATCAAAGCTCTGTTGGTCAGTTGTGTTGAATAGCTTTCTTATGTTGCCTTCATCCATTGCTGTATCGATATAAGATAGCTTATGGTAAACAGTTGATACAAGTCTGCCTAGTGCTTCATTTATCCTTGATGAAATGTCCTTTGAGGATAGCTGTGCTTTATCACCATTTACAAAAACATCAGCCTCTCTTAGGGAATCCTTTAGGAATAGTTTGGCATTTTCTCTTCTCTGCCTCATCTCTTCCCTTTTTGATTCCTTTATCTGCTCATACTGTGCAAGCTTATTGGTTGTGGTAAGCCTTAAGTATCTCTCTATCTTTAGGGAATCCCTAAGTTCATTTATAAACCCTCTGTTATCAGGCAGAGCTACTATTACCTCATTGCTTTGCTTTGACTTCATTTTAAGGGTGATATCATCCCCACCGTATTCTGAACCAGGTGTCAATATTCTAAGGCCAATATCATGGTTCTGATTTGCCTTGTAAGGTCTGTCATCAACTATCTGATTGAATGGGAAGTTGTATCTTCCACTGAATACAGGATGTCTATATTTCTTGTCAGTGAAGATGTCTTCAAATATGAGTTCTGAGACTTTGGAGATAATTTCAGCCATTTCAATATTCTGGTTATCTATCTCCCTGTTTATCTCCTGCTCTTCATCGGTTAGGAAAACATACACATCTCCATTTTTCTGAATAAGCATTTGTTTACGCAGAATTCTTAAAGCTTCTTCAACTTTTCTCTTAAGTTCCACTCTGTCTGTATCTATGTCTGAAACCATCAGACTCGTAATATTATCAACATTTGCAACTATTTTGTCCACGTACTTGATCATGAAAAGAACCTTAAGTACATTTACATTGAAGCAATCCTCTTCCCTACCAGGGTTTATTTCATCACTATCCTCAGCTCTTAAAATAACCCCTCTGTGGCTGTGGTCCAAAAACTGATGCAGGGCATCGTAGAACAGATTAAATGGAACGATTGACCCATGTTCCTTTACCATAAGTTTTACTGCAGATTCCTTGAAAAGGGCTAGCATTGACCTTTCCCCTTCTGCCAGGTGCTTTCCTGATGCGCCATGAATCCTTATTGAAGTAAGAACACTGGCAAGGAGATCAAATTGATATGGAACAAATGGGTAGACTAGGGCAAAGTCTTCCTTGTCCCTATACAGTTTCTTCTCCACTCCATCATTAAACAGTATCAGGTTCTTAACTACTGTTTCTCTTTGTTCATAGAGGAGTTTAAGTGTCTGTTCTCCTGTATCGTTCTTTACAAGTATCCTCTTCTTGATTACCTCATCAACATTTGCAGACGACAATGAGAGGCGTGTGTCAAAACGTCCCTGAATCTTAGAAAAGTCATTTCCCTTTACCTCTGTTATCTTGTCTATTTCCTGCTGACTGGTCACTACAATCCAAACCTTACCATTGCAGGCTGTGCCAAGATCCTCCGTTACAGTCTGAAGGTTTAACATAAGATTTGAATCCTCACCGATGTACTGCCCCATTTCATCAACCAGAAACACAATATGGTGGTTGCTGCCTTTCTTCTCTATGTATTCATTTACCAGGTCTGCAAATCTTCCAATGCTGATTGAGTAAGGTTCTACTGCCTTGTTGCACCAATTTCTAGCCGTTTCTTCACTCATGAATCCTATGTCAACCAGTACATCGACAACCGTATCCTGAATAAAGTCAAACCTGTTTCTTGATTCCTTCCAGGACTTGCCGTACTCTTCCAGGAAACCTTCCTTAAATATTTCATACTTTCCTGTTTCATCAAGCTCCCTTTCAAGGTCTGCAAGATATGGCATGGCTCCATAGTATCCTTGCATCTCATTGAAAACCTTGAGGAATACCGATACTATCGCTTCCTTGGATTGCTTCCCAATTACCTCGCTCTTTGAGTCAATATTGAACAAGACAACGTCTGTGGGAACGCTGGCTGCCAGTTTCATATCTGCCAGGACCATCTCATCTACAATCTTGTTATCATCAATAAAGTAGTCCAGGGCTTTCTTTCCGTTTACTTCCCTGTTTTCCAGGAGATATGAAAGGATTTTTAGGAAGTGTGACTTACCTGATCCAAAGAAACCTGAAATCCATACTCCCATCTTGTCAGTATGTCCATTGATTCCTCTTTTATAGCTTGAAAAAAAGTCTGCAAAGTGCTTCTGCAGCTCTCTGGTTACTACGTATTCCTCAAGCTCCTGCCTGATATTCTCTTCATCTGACTGGCCAACTTTTATTACTCCCTTTATATCTCTGTCAATTGGCTTGGCAAACATATCCTTTATATACATGTCTCATCCTCCTAATCAACTAATGGAAACGCTCTGTAGTAATTATCGTCCTTCAATGTATTAAAAAGTATAAGTTCCTGTCCATTAAATTCCCCTGGATAGAAAAGCACCACTGGAACCCTGTCCATAGATTGGTGAAGATTGTTTAGAACCTTGTGAGATCTCAGTATGGGGTAACACTTGCCTATTCCAGTCAAGAACACAACTGCATCATCTGGTGTGTTTTCCTCTATCATCTTTACCATAAGACTGTCTCCGTCGTTGATCTTTAACAGGTTACCTACAGCCTTAGTGATCCTTTCCATACCTCTCTTCTTTTCAAACTTGAAGACCTGTTCCATGAAACCTTCCTTTTCAAGAATATCTATTATCATGTCATAAAGATCAAATACCACAAGCTTAAATCCATCAAGTCCCTTGTCGTTTTTAGCCTTCAGATATTCAATATGGTTTCTAACATCAAGCTCCTTGTCTGGAGGGTAGTGAAAGACAAAATAACTTACTTCATTTCCAAGCCCAGTCCTTGTTCTGAAGCTTTCAGATCTGATCTTGTCTTCAATTGCATCAAGTCTCTCCTGAAAAGTACTCATCTATCTCACCCCCTGAAGGATATTTAGGATTGCAATTTGGCGTGTTTCCTTAAGTAATTCCTCAAGGCTATAATCCAGAATGGGTTTCCTTAGGTACAATTTGTCATCATTCTCTTGATCAACAAGTCCTGACCCCTTTAGGACATTCTTGTAAGCGATTGAAAGCTTTCTTAGGGTAAGGTCTGTCCACCCACCTACCTTCTCATCCTGTGTCTGTTTATTCCTAAAAAATATGCTTATATCGCTATCCCCCAGTTCATGGACGCCAAGTATGAATTTTTCCCTTATCGTCTCATGCATGAATTCAAAGAAAAGCATGTCATCATTCATAATTGCTATCAAGGCTACAATCTTTTGATTCGTAACATCCAGCATGGGAAATAAATCTATATAGCTTTTATCCAAAGCCTTAATTCTTCTTGAAACTGTATTGAACGACCTATTTGCTCTCTCAGCTGAAATCGCTGAAAATATATTCTCTTCCTTGTTCTTAATCTTAATCTCTTGCAAGGTCATGCCTTCATGAAGAAGCAGCATGACTTTTTTGAATTCAAGAAACCAGAATGGAAGTTGTACCATCCCAGCACTATACCCCTTTTGTACCATATCTTATCCCCCAACCAAGTTAAAAGCATCAATTATTCCTGCGGAAGGACCTCTACTATATCTCCAAAGTCACAATCCAGTTCATGGCATATCCTCACAAGCACTTCCATTGAGACATACTCATTGTTTGTAATCTTGGTCATGGTATTCGGGCTTATGCCAATGTTTTTCCTAAGCTCCGATTTCTTAAGGTTCTTGTCTATTAATAGCTTGAAAAGTTTATTGTATGATACCGTCATCATAGCACCTCATCTACGTAAAAATATGTAAAATCTACCACTTTCAGTATAACATAAAATTCGTTGGTTAGACCTGATAATTGTTACTTCATGTGAAATTCTCCTATGAATATGGGAGTTTTCCCTTATTTTGCCAGCTGTTATTTTCTATTATAACAGAAAAATGGCAGCCTCCCTATTTGGATAGCTGCCGGATTATTGTTTGCCAAGCATAAAAGCAGAAAAAGCAGTTCTTTTGACTGACCTTCAAGATTATTTCTATTATCTAAAAGGAATCTCTTGTCTATATACTAGGTGTTCATCTTATTATGCTTTTCCTGCTTTTTATACTTTTTCCAAGTATTCTCAACAGGTAACAGAATTTTATGCCTGCTTTCCCAGGTGCTATTACTGCTTTTTCTTGTGTGCATCTACCCAAGCTCTTAGGTTCATCAGTTCAATGCCCTCTTCCTCAGCTGCATTGAGGTCTATCAGATAGAAGTTGCCAGAGGTATCAGGTTTTCCTTGCCTCGGTATGTTCGACTTTTTGTAGGCCTGATCTCCATATTTCCTGAATATAACAGATTTTTTTAATTGTCTTGTGAACTCTCTATTGCCAAGTGGCTTTTCCTGGATTGAATATTGGTCCAAGAACCTAGTTGTTTCGTCATGCAGTGCATTGATGTTTATCCCCAGTATACCGTTTATTGGATCCTCCAGAATTATCGTCCTCTTAATTTCATACCCTTCCAGATGCTCGAAGGCCCTGTCCATTAGCTCAAGTGTCTTGGCCATTTCAGATTTTGTATTCTTACCTCCGTTCAGGTTTTCCTCTACTATATTCTCCCTGAACAACTTGAGTATGGATTCCATGTCGTAGCCCGTAATTTCAAAAATATCAAGCTCCTCTTTCTCAAAGGCTATCCTTATAAGCTCCATCCCTAGTGCCAACACCAGAATCTGATTCGCTAGCCTGTCGACCACAATTTCAAGGTTATCAACAATTTCGCTATATCTATTGAATATCCTTGCCACGTCATTTTCGGAAATGGCTAAAGCTGACTCCAGGAGATTACGACCTAGACCACCTAGGCTCCGATTCCTTTTTAGTTTCTTGAATGTCTGATTGTATTGAAGGGTGTCTTTTTTGGAGAAAGTCAGAGAAACAGCTCTTTCAGCGATTGCGGTTTCATCAAGCATTGAAGCTTCTCCAAGAATTATAAGGGGGGAAAGGAATTTAAGCTCGGTCAAATCCATATTCTTGTTTCCCCTTATACTTGCATGCCTATCGTATGACGATCTAGCTACATTTAAAATTAGATCCTGCTGCTTTTTATCCATGTGACTTGGCTTGAATTCATCAATAATCAATGGAAAGGTGTTGCTTCCATTGCTCAAGGTGTCAGCAGCAAACTTAGTCACGCCCGTTGCACTTATTATGCCGTCTTCCAGGGAGTAAACCTTCATGATTATATTTTCCAGGGTGCTGGATTTTCCCGACCCGCTCTCACCGGCAATCATAAGATGAGGGAATTTCAGTTTGAACTGATCGTACAGCCTCTCCTTGAGGAAAGTGGCTGCGATGTAACTGATAAGAGAAAACGAAATCGTCGGTGTATTGAATGAAAAGATGGTCTCACCCAAGCTTCTGAGGCTTGGCTTTGAAAGTTTCGGCCTGGTAATAATTTCTGATTTTTGGGATGATCCCTTCTGCTTTATTATCGAGCAGTTAAGTCCTCCATCTTTAAAGATGGTCCCCTCTTCTGTTACAAAACCCCATTCATAATCAAATTTCTGCATGCCTCCTGTCTTATACCCAAGGACATGGTCAAGATTCTCAACGCCACGATAAATCATAACCTTGATATGCTGTAAGGCATTTTCAGATCCTGTGTACCATCCGTTAAATGTCTTTATGGCATCATTGAAGGATTTTCTGTTGTTGAAGTCCTCTGGTGTCAGAAATCTTGATTCGGCAGTATTGTCATCAAACTCAAGTACCACATCAAGAATCAACTCTTTTTCACCATCCAACATCTCTACAACCCTTTTGGGTTTTATCGTGAAATTGGATATGGGTACTTCTTCCTTATCTTCCCCGCTTCCCTTAACCACTAAGTAAGAAAATCCTTTGACTACCACTGGGGAAGTATGAAGGCTCTTAACTTTTTTTGGCTCTGAAGGCTCAATCTCTGACTCAGCGATAGAGATTTCCGCTGGTTTCTTTTCTGTTCCTTGAAGAACTTTCATCTGTTCTCTCACTTTGTTATTACTTGCCAGGTTGACGTTTAACCCTGGTTGATTAAGTAAGAATACCTCTCCTTGGCCAAGTTTTGCTGAGTTGTTTCTTTCGGATCTGTACTTTTCAAAATCAATTGTCATTGGATTCCTCCTTGTTGAGGGTTTGCCTCTTTCTTTAAGGGATTGGTAATACCAGTCGGATAAACTCATCCTTTTCCCTTTTACTGTGTGTGAAAGTATATCATCTTTTCGCAGTAGATTCAAGTATGTTATAATAAATGGTATAGTACGCTGGAATTAATTAAAAAGCATAGTTTAACATACTGGAACGGAGGATAAGATGAAAATTACTATTGATAAGAGAAAGCTGGCAGTACTGACGGACAGAAACGGAGGAGACATAAGAGAACACCCAATTGGAGAACTACTTACGGATTTCCTCTCCCTTGATCGAGATGAAGTACTTGTAATTATAAGTGATAGCATTTCACTTGAGGCTCCAAAATCAAGAGATGAGGTGAAAGAGAATGTTGATAAGCTGTATAATATGGCAGGTATACTGACTCAGCTGCATCCATATTTCAACTATATATATGACATTCTTATAAGTGAAAAGGAGAGTATCGATAGGTATGGATTTATGGTCTCATATGGGGATGTTCATAACGGAGCTTATCAGGAAGAGTCTGAAGATGATGATATCTATCCTCTTCTGTTGGAGCATGAAGACACCTACTTCGATTCCTCTGATACTGGAATTATGAAGTGGTTCAAGCATCAAATAAGTGTGGAATTCATAGAGTCCTATGACTATTATATGAAAGCTGTAAATTTCATCTTCAATTTGAAAGGTAAAAGTCCTGGTAATGATGATGAGACATTGAAGAGATACTATATGTACAATGAGTACAGCTCCTCCCCACCTAGGCGAAGTTGGCTGGACAATTTCGCAGAGACAGATAACGATCCTTCTCAACAACATATTGAGCTTGAAAATATTGATGATAATGAGCTTCAAGCAAGATTTGATTCCTATGAGTATATTGACAACTTCTACTCTGCAGGTTCCCTTTCAGGTATGCTTAACCTGGAGCTCTTGATACTTGCTGAGAATAAGGCCCAGATAAGGCGATGCGATAATTGCGGAAAGCTCTTTCCCCACCTTACGGGATATGAAGGATTATACTGCCATCGGAAAGACCCAACGACTGGAAGGTCCTGCAGCCTGGAAGGACCTAGGAGGGTTTCAAAGGAAAGAATTAAAACCGATCCCATACTCAAGGAGTACAATAAGGCCTATTCAAGAAACTATAAGGCCTATAAGCAGGGGAGGACAACTGAAACAGCCTACAGGAAATGGCTAGCAAGGGCACAGAGTGCTAAGGAGGATGTAAGTAATGGAATAATCACGTTTCATGAATACAAAATATGGCTAGACTATTTTGAGTTTTAATAACAAACTAATTCTCCATATAGAGCTTCACACATCAAGTCACCGATCAGGTGGCTTTTTTGTTTGCCAAGCTTTAAAACAAATATTGTTTGGTCTAGTCTGCTTTATCGTACGAAAGTACATGCAGGGATTAGAATTTTGAATAATTTTCGAGGGCACCTGGTGTATCCCCAAATTGGCGAATCGTTTTTGGATTAGCCCACCCCCTCTTTGTTGAGGTGTTAATTGGATAAACGCTCCTGTCATACTGGCAGGGGCTTTATTAATATCTATAAGAAAGGATGAGTTGTATGTCAAGAAAAGAGGCAAGACGAAGAAGCATGGCCTCCTCTGTACTTAAGAGGTCCCATCAGCTGTGGAAGCTAGGAATCAGGGCCTGCGTGTCCTGGAGTGTCCTCCTAAAGTTGTGTTGGAGGCTCCTTAAGAAGGAACTTGAGACTTCAGTCTCCATGGTTCGTGGAGTCACCTTCTTAAATGATGATGGAAGCTCAAGACAAATGATTATCGAGAGATTGTCCAGGCTCCCGAAAGGTCTCTATTGGCTAAATCTTAGAAGGGAGGGTGATAACACCTATGATGAAAATGCAATACGAGTTGATGCTGATCGAGTAGACAATATGTCTGCCCAGCTTGGCTATCTACCCAGGGAGCTTGCCCAGGTACTGGCTCCTGAGATTGATGCTGGAAAGGAGGTTGTTGTAGTTGATTTCTCCTTTTCGCAATGTTGGAATGGTATCTATGGGGTTAAGCTGTACTATGCCATTATATAGAAAAAGGCCCCCGAAGGGACCACTGCGCTCAAGATAAGTGTATCCCATCAGAGTTTAGTTGTCAATTGCAAATGGATGTTGTAATCAATATGCCTCAGGGGTTGCTCCCTGGGGCTTTCTTTGTTCCAACTCGAACAAATGTATTGCCAGCCCGTTAAAACGTCTCCTGGAGCCTTCTGAAGGCTCTGAGCGGCATATCTATTACTAAGGAGGAACCATTATGTTAAATTACGAAACCATGTCAAACAAAAACCTGTTAAAGCTTGCCTTGACTGAGGATGATGACAAGATGCTAGAGTCCATTACCACCTACTTCGGCAGCCTATCAGGGATACTGATCAACTCAGGTCCTGAGGAACTGGAGAGCTTCGGCATACCCAGATATAAGATTGAACAGATCAAGGCCTACAGAGAAATTGCAAGAAGGCTTTATGAGGCAAAGGTCCATAAGGGAGTAAGGATAACCTCTCCTGAGGTTGTCTATGACCTGCTGAAGAACAAACAGCTCCATCAGGAGGTTGAGACCTTCAGCGTGGTGCTGCTGGACACCAAGAATCAGGTGATTGATATTGTTGAAATATCCAAGGGAACCATAAACCAAGCCATTGTACACCCTAGAGATGTCTTTAAGCTAGCCATAAGAAGGAATTCTAGGTGCTTGCTCCTAAGCCATAACCACCCATCGGGAGACGCGACACCTTCAAGTGAGGATATTAGTATAACCAAGAGGCTTGTAGATGCCGGTGATATCATCGGTATCAAGGTCGTGGACCATGTGATCATAGGCAACGGGTCCTATGTGTCCCTTAAGGAGTTGGGGGAGATATGACTTCATCCCCTCTCCACCTTATAACCATATGCCCATATGTAGGATCTCTCCCTATGGACAATTCCATCTGCAACAACTGTACCTTGTTCATGAACACCTGTATACCCATTGTCACTTCAGATGATGGGTACTCTGCCTCCAGTGAGTGTGACCGGTACATGTGTGAGGGTTGTTCTGCTAAGATATGCGTATATAATGTAGAAAAATAAAAAGAAGAGGTTTCTCCAGCCTCTTCTTATAATACCTATTAGATTTGTTAATATGCACAATAATCACTGAAATTCGATGCCAATTATTTATGGAATGCCTAAAAGTAGAGCTTTCTCTGCTATGAATCGGCACATAAGCCCCCAAGCAGTGAAAACCGTATTTTGTATGTCCAAGGTGGGGGTTATTGGTCAAATCTGTGGGATACTCCAATAGGTATACCTACTATATCAAGATCTTCCCTGTGAACTGAAACGACTTCAAAATCAATACTTGTTGAGCAAGGAATAAGTATAACCCAATCACCCTCCAACCATATCCTCCTTGGTATAATTCTATTGTTGTACCTGACCATATATATTTTACCTGCTTCAATATTCTCATCAATTTCTTTCCAACTTACCAGTGAGCCCTTTCTCATGCCCAAAGCCTCCATTGATTTGTCATAAAGGAGGGTCTCATGTATGTCACTTACACTCATGGTGGATCTTGCTGGTTCTGGTCTGCCCCCATGACTCACCTTGTCTAGAAATCTCTTCCACTCAGCCTCTACAGTTCTGTAATACCTCTCTTCCTCCTCAGGAGACAGATTACTGATCTTGTACCCCCTAGGCTTTATGTACAATTCAAGCCCCATTATCACCTCGGGTACATATGCACCAAGCTCATTGCTTAAGATAAACAGATACTCAAGCGAAGGTGTCTTTTCACCTCTCAACAAGGCTGCTGTATATGATGGAGATATTCCTGTTGCATTGCTCAGCTCCTGAACCGATCTTATATTATCATTGTTTTCCAGATACTTCCTCAGTCTCATAGACAGTATATTTCGCGCTTCACTAACCTTAACCACTTCACCAAATTTCATTTGTTACCTCCTTGCAAAAAAAGTTGAAAAACCCTATTGACTTATAGGATTGTTCTGTGCTATAATTCGTTTATAAGAGTTGTTCTTAGATAACGCAAACTCTCATGTGTGATTCAGGATTTAGAGTCACTCCCATCTTACCACACCAGACCATGTCGGTCAACGCATTCCCCAAAGCAAATAAATAAATAAATATGAACAGGAGCACATCAATATGAACCATGAACCTCAACCAGTTGTAATGAAAAAAATCCCCAAGAAAGATGGAAAGTCCTACAGAAATATATTCACGCCTCCAGACGTGGACAATATTTACCAAAAGAAAGAACTACTCCCTCTCCTGGATAAATATATAGACCCTCTTCTTCCCGATAATACTTTTGCATACAGGAAAGGAATATCCATTCTGGATGTAGTCAATAAGCTTGAACTACTCGTTAACGATGGATACAGGTGGGTCAGAAAGCTTGATATCAAGAAGTATTTCGACAGTATTGACAGGGATCAGCTATATGAAATCCTAAAACAAGAGGTGCCATCAGACTGTTTTGAAGCAACGAAACGCTGCCTCGAGGTACCCTTCATATATAGAAACAAAGAGCACAAAAGAGAGACAGGAATATACCAGGGAATTCCAATTTCATCTGTCTTGGCCAACCTCTTTCTTGCTGACATTGACAGGATGTACCAGGGACAGGATGGAGTAGCAACTATCAGATACTCGGATGATATCCTTATACTCGCCCAGTCCGGCAATAAATTGCAGGATGCATTCAAGGACATTAAAAGAATGCTTAGAAGCAAAGGTCTAGGTAGAAAAGATGGAATGAAGGTCCATATGGAAGAAATGGCAACTACCTTCCTGGGTCTCAGAATCTCAAAGAAAGGAGGACAGCTTGAAGTAAAAGCATCTCATCACGCTGAAGAAGCACTGGTATGGGCTATTCTCAATTCAGAATCAGAAGAAGCAATGATGGATGCCATAAGAACTCGCATCTGGTATTACACAATTGATGGAAGATACCCAGAGTATTACCTGAAAGCAAAAGATGTGGTAATAGAATGGGCCGGATATCCATGTTGGAAGAGGATTGAAAGAAGCATCAATCACAAGCCAATTACCAATGACGAGTGGGAGGACATACTTCGGAATGGATAATCATAAGTAACTTAATCAGCTTAGTATGCAAATCAGGGATAAGGCTGAACTACAAACGATGACCCCTGTCGTAGAAAACGTAGTTCAAGTAACAGCCTGCACGAAGGTAATCATGATGAAAAGCACAATAGGTCATCCCATAAGAGTTAGATTGGATGTAATTGGGATTGGTGGGTCGCGCTTATTCATGTGATGTACCTAATAACCAGTTGACCTGGAGGTGATCTTTATGGCGCCGGTCATCTGGTCACAGGGGGCGTTGTAATCCGGCAGCGCTCGATAAGAGTAATGAAGGTTCATTCAGTAGCATAATTTCTACATAATGGATGGACCCAGTCCCAGCTATAAGAGCTGTTGAAATATCAACAGGGTCTGGTATCAAAGCCAGACCTTGATTGAAACTAGCAATTGGATAAAGACAAAGATATTTTAACCGACCAAGACCATGGACCATTACAATTAAAAGGATGAGTAATAATGACTACTCACAGAATTGAACTATTGACTGTAAAAGAAATGCAGGATTATTTGAAGATTGGAAAGACAAAAGCGTATGAGCTGATAAACTCCGTTGGGTTTCCAGCATACAAGATATCAACCACATACAGAATTCCCCTTAACGAGTTGAATGAGTGGCTTGATACATGCAGGTAGCTAGTGGAAATCAAGAATTGGTTTTTGTTGAGTAATAAAGAAGATGCTGGGCACTACATGGTGCCCTTCCTACTATAATATTTCAAAGGAGAAGAAAAAAATGAACGACAACGATAAGATAAAAAGGGCTGGTAATGGTGAAGGTTCATGGAAGGAAATAATTCCAAACAAGAAATACAAACTTACGATAACAATTGACCACGATGATAATGGCAAGGTTAAGAGAAAGTGCTTTACTGGTAAAACTAAAACAGAATGTAGAAAAGCCAGGGATAAGTTCATGGCAGACTACCTGAACGGGACATATGTTGAGCCCAACAAAACAACCGTTGCCATGTGGCTAAGGGAATGGATTGATGTGTACAAGAAAGATAAAGTAACCAACAAGCATTATGACAGTCTGGAATATATAGTTGAAAAGCAGCTTATCCCAGCTATCGGGTCAATAAAACTACAGAAACTCGACTCAAAAACAGTTCAAAAAATGTATAACGAAATGTCAAAGAGTGGAAAGCTGAGAACCGAAGGTGGCCTTGCTCCAAAGACCCTTCAACATATTCACAAGGTCCTTGATGGTGCGATGGAAAAGGCAATTGAGCTTGACTATATCAAAAAGAAACCAACTAAAGGAATTACTCTCCCAAAAGTTGAAGATCGAGAGGATAAGTTTTTCACTCTGGAGGAAGTTCAGAAGTTGATGGATGCAGTAAACAACGACGACACTTACGATTTGTTTTGCCTGACAGGTGCGTCTACTGGATTAAGAAAGGGAGAATTAACAGCATTGACTTGGGAAGATATTGACTTTGAAAATAAATCCTTAAGCGTCAACAAGGCCTTGACGAAGTACAAATCTAGAGATGAATCCTCCGACTCCAACTACTTGACTGAAATCAAGCCTCCCAAAACCAAATCAAGCATCAGAGATGTACCTCTTAGTAGTGAACTTGTCAAATCCCTAAGATATCACAAGATAAGATTGGCAGAAGAAAACCTTAAGTCTGGCAGATCCAATCGTGACTTTGACTTGGTATTTCCGTCTGAAAATGGAACATATCTTGACTACAGCAATATTGATAAGCACTGGAAAATGCTTTGCAACAAGGCTGGAGTTGAGTATAAGACCTTCCACTGCCTTCGTCATACATTCTCAACTCACATGGCTTCGAAAACACCCAATCCTAAAATCACTCAGACAATCCTAGGGCATTCAAATATCAGTACAACATTGAACATTTACACCCATCTTTCAGAAGAGATGAAGCAGTCCGCAGCTCATACAGTAGAACATCTTTATGACAACACAAATCAACAAAAAATATAAATGGCTAGGGGCATAGTCCCCCGCCATTTTTTTGTGCCATCTCCATGAAATTGCTACTGCACCTCTACTGCACCTCTAATGATTTTTTTGCGTTTAACATGCTAACAAACCCCTGAAAATGGCTATTCTTGGTGTACCCAGAGGGATTCGAACCCCCGACCTACTGGAGTGTAGCCAGCAGGTGTCGTTATATTCCCTGTTACATAATCACGAAG
>CAYVYG010000024.1:0-15677 GCA_964454385.1 uncultured Microthrixaceae bacterium | reverse complement strand
GGCGTCGCACCCCGCGGTGTTGTGCACCCGGTCACGGGACCCGTACGCTTCGGCCATGGCCACTGCGGGGGCGAAAGCACAGCGGCCGTTCGTCTCCGTTGCGCCCAGGCTGGGGTTCATCGGCGGGTTCGACGGAGTGCGCGGGATCGGCATCCTGATGGTGTTGTTCAACCACGCCTACTCGCCGCTGTCGCCCAGCTTCGCGGGGATCATCGACGTGTTCTTCGTGATGAGCGCGTTCCTGATCACGAGCCTTCTGCTCCAGGAGCACCGCGACTCCTCGACGATCGACATGCGCAAGTTCTACTCACGTCGCGGGATCCGCCTGTTGCCCTCCGCGTACCTGTGCCTGGTCGCCTGGTTGGCGGTCACGGTGCTGTTCGCCCGGGATCGCCTGGGGACGCTGCTGGGCGAGGTCGGCGCGGCGGTGGTCTACCTCTACGAGATCTTCTTCCCGGTCGGTCTCGGCGCCCTCGATCCGGGGCTCACCGACAAGTTGTCGATCGACCAGTTCTGGTCACTCGCGGTCGAGGAGCAGTTCTACCTCGTGATCGCGGTGACGGTGCTCGTGTGCATAAGGCGGCGCTGGATGGTCCAGCTCGCGGTCGTCATGGTCGCGCTGGCGACCTGGATCGGCTGGCAGCGCTGGAGCGGTGTTGCCGGACCGGTCGGGATCCCCGCCGACCCTGCGAACGCCAACCCGGTGGTCCGCGGACTGAGCCTGTTGTGGCTATCGAGGCCCGATTCGCTCATGTGGGGCGTTGCGCTCGCGGTGCTGAACGCCCGGATCCCCGAGCCGCTTCCCGCGCTGTGGCGGCGCTGGTTGCCACGCGTAGGGATCGCCGGCTTCGTCGTCGCCGCCGTGACGATGCTCGTGGGCAGTCCGTTCCTCAACGACCTGGCGGGACGCGTCGGGTTGCCCTATCCGTACGTCCCGATGGCGCCCCCGACCCGCACCGCCGGCGCGGACGGCATCTACTGGATCAACTTCGGCCACACCCTCACCGCGCTCGCGTTCATACCGCCGATGCTGTGCATGGCCCGATACAAGGACTGGTACGCCAACCGGGCCCTGTCGTGGAAGCCGTTGCGCTTCCTCGGGCGGATGTCCTACACGGTCTATGTGTGGCACACGCTGGTCTACTTCATCGTGTTGGACCTCCTCGGCGGTGACAGCTACCTCGGTGAGAAGTGGCGGGTGCCGATCCTGGCGGTGATCACGATCGTGGCCTGCCTGCCGGTGTTCTACGGCGTGGAGAAGCGGGCGCTGCAGATCAAGATGCGCTTCGCTACCGAAAAGGAGGTGCTCGACCTGAACACCGGTCGCATGGTCAGCATCGAGGGGGTAGCCACGGAGAAGCCGCGGTGAGGCTCAGCGGCGGCGAGCGCTTCGTGAGCCGTGCCCCCAAGCTCGGCTTCGTCCCGGCCTTCGACGGCATCCGGGGACTCGGCATCGCGGTTGTGCTCTACGAGCACTCGCTCGCGGATTCGGTGCTGGGCGTCTACAGCTTCGGTCCCATCGTGGACCTGTTCTTCGTGCTCAGCGGGTTCCTGATCGTCTCGCTGCTGTTGCAGGAGGACCGCTCCAACGAGACCATCGCACTGCGCAAGTTCTACATGCGTCGCGCGCTGCGCCTCTTGCCGTCGGTGTGGCTGTACCTGATCACCGTCATCGGCCTCGCGGCGATCTTCGCCCGCGACTACCTGGGCGAGGTGCTCAAGGACGCGGCAGCCGCGTTCTTCTACGTCTACAACCTCTTCTACCCGCCGGGCACGACGATCTTCCGTCCCGACATCGTCGCCCAACGTTCGATGTCGCAGCTCTGGACCCTGTCTCTCGAGGAGCAGTTCTACCTGATCATCGGCGTCGTGATCCTGGTCGCCGTGGCACGCCGCTGGGTGAAGGCGCTGCTGGTGGTCGCGGTGGGCCTTGCGGTGGTCGCCCAGTGGGGCCGTGCCACCGGGCACTACGGCCCGTTCCTGATCGCCATGCAACGCCCCGACGCGCTGTTGTTGGGATCGTCGCTCGCGATGGTGAACGCGCACTGGGGTGACTTGGACGAGAACGCCCGGCGGGCGCTGCGCTGGATCGCATCGGTGGCGGTGCTCATCGGCACTGCCACGATGCTCACCTCGGCGAACCCCCTCGAACGCCTCGGTCTTCCGTACTGGCACGGTTATCCAGAACGCTTCGCGCAGTACAGCGCCGATGTGGCGGGCACCGGAGGGCGAACCCTGGAGACCTACACGCCCACCCCTCAACCGGCCGGCACGGTCTACTTCATCCAGTACGGCCACACGATCGTGATCTGGGCCTCTCTGCCGGTGGTGCTCGCGATGGCACGCGTCAAGGATTGGAGGTTCAACCGGTTCCTCCAGTGGCGGCCGTTCATGTACATGGGTCGTCTCAGCTACTCGCTGTACATCTGGCACGGCATCGGCATCATGGTCGCGTTCGCGCTGCTGCCAGATGTCACTGGGATCCCAAAGGTGCTCACGCGGTCGGCGATCGTGTGGGTCGTGTCGTTCGCGCTCGCGATCCCGGTGTACCGCTACGTCGAGTTGCGCTTCCAGCGCATCAAGCTCGGATACTCGGCCGAGAAGACCGCGGTGGACGTCTCGACCGGCAAGGAGGTCGACGTCTCCACCGGCAAGGCCCTGGCCAAGAGCTCCGACGAGCGCGCAGGTGACAGCCACAGGTGACGTGACGCGCGCGTCGTGCTCGCGGATGTTGGGGTTCCAGCCGGCCCCTCTTGACCGGGTGGCCCGGCTCCGTCGAGCTGGTTGCCCGGCGAAGGGTCGTTTCCGCGTCTACCGGTGACTACTGGAGCGTCTCGAGCAGCTTCTTGAGCTCACCGGAGGGATCCTCCGGCACGAGGTAGTCGGTCTCGTTGCGGACCGCCTCGAAGTTGTCGCGCACGTCCTCGGCGGAGTGGCCCTCGGAGTACCAGCCCTGGGTGAGCCCGATGAAGTACCGCGAGACGACACCGCCGGCAACCGAGTAGACCTCGCCGTTCACGGGGCACTCCTCGTGGGCGAGGTAGACGACCGTCGGGGTGACCTCGCTCGGCTCCAGCTTGTCGCCCATCGGGCCCAACAGGTCCTCGGTCATGCGGGTCTTCGCGACCGGGGCGATGGCATTGGCCTTGATGCCCTTGGCCTTGCCCTCGTTGGCGAGCACCCTGGTGAAGCCCACGAGGCCCATCTTGGCGGCGCCGTAGTTGGCCTGACCGAAGTTGCCGAGGAGCCCGGAGTTGGAGCTGGTGTTCACGACCCGGCCATAGCCCTTCTCACGCATGATCTTCCACGCCGGCTGGGTTGTGTAGAAGGCTCCCAGGAGGTGCACCGCGATCACCGGCTCGAGCAGTTCGGGAGTCATGTTGTGGAAGGTCTTGTCGCGCAGGATCCCCGCGTTGTTGATCACGATGTCGACGGTGTCGAAGTTGTCTAGCGCGGTCTGCACGATCGCTTCGCCGCCCTCGGGGGTCGCCACCGAGTTGTGGTCCGCAACGGCCTCGCCGCCCGCAGCGGTGATCTCGTCGACGACCTTGTGGGCGGCCGAGTCGCTGCCGCCGGAGCCGTCGACCGCACCACCGAGGTCGTTGACGACCACGCGTGCGCCACGACGGGCGAGCTCGAGCGCGTGGGAACGCCCGAGGCCGCCTCCAGCGCCTGTGATGATTGCCACCTGGCCGTCGAATCCGAGATCAGACATCAGAACTCCTTGCCCCGACCTGTCGTTGGGTGTTGTTCGATTGGTTGCACACAAGCTACGGCCTGGGGTCCCGGCCACGGAAACCGGCACCGAGCCGGTACCGGTGGCCCTCAGCCTCTGGGGTCCTCCACGGTGCCGAGGAACAACGTGGTGCCGGTCTGCGTGTCGTTCACCGCGAACACGAACGGCCGGTCTACGGTGAAAGCCGGCGGCAGCGATGTCGTCATCGCTCCACCGGATACCGCTGCGGCCTCGGTGCCCTCTTCGTCGACACGGATGTACGTCCTGTGTGCGACGGTGCTGAGCAACGGGTCCGCCGATGACATCTGCGAGAAGTCCGCACCCCCGGAGAACGCCAGGCCCATACCCAGCGCCTTCAACGTGTCGTTCAGCGTCGAGTTCCACTCCAAGTCGAATCTCGGCAATCGCACGTCGAGTGATGCCTCCCCGAGCGCCCGCGTGGCTGCAGCGCGCTCGTCGGTGTCGAGTTGACCTATCAACCACGCGGGGTCGTGACCGGGCGACGGGAGGAACAGGTCCATCACGAAGCGTTTGTCATCGCCGTATGGCAGTCGAAGGACCTCATATCCCTCGCGTTGAGCGACGAGGACCGGTTCCCCGGGCGCTGAGGGGCGGTACATCGTGGGCACCTCGACCTCGGAGCCGTCGGCGAGGGTGAAGGTCCGCTCGCTGGTCAGAGCCGGGTCGAACTGCAAGGTCCACCCACCCAGGAAGTACACGGCGTTGAGCAAGACCAACACGGCGTTCGGGTCCGGCAGGCCGAGATCCCCGGCGAGCTCCTCGATCAACCCATCGGTTCGCTCCGCCACCCACTCGTCGATCTGCTCAGCGGTTCTGCGGTCATCCAGCGGCGCTCGCTGAGCGGTGGCGCCGAACACGTCGCGCACGTACGCCAGGTAGTCCTCCCGAAACGGCGTCGCCTCATCGGCCCACAACGCGTTCGCCACCGACACCACCACGTCGTCGGTGTCGCAAGCGGTCCGCAGCAACGCTGCGAACCGGTCGTCGCGAACATCATCGAGGTGGAGCACCTCGGCCATCTGCTCGGCGGTCCCACCGCCCGCGCCGGCAGCCACCATCGCCAACAACGTCGCCACCGACAGGGGCGAGGTGACAACGTTGTGGGCCTCCTCGGCCATCAACGCAGCCTGCAGGTCGAACCCGAACGCGTTCACCGACCGGGCGACCTGTGCGGCGTCCGAATCGCTCAGCTCGCCGACCAGTTCCACATCGATCTGCCCCGCATCGCCCGGCGGCTCGCTCTTTCCGCCCCCGATGCCACAGGCAGCCGTGAGCATGGCGAGAGTGACGGTAACCGCAACGAACGTCCGTGGGTGCATCAGGACCAACCTCCAGGTGGCGTCCCGACTATGACGACGGGCGAACCGATCGAGTTCCCGACTGGACCGGCAATGAAATGCCGCCCGAGCGGACTCGACGGCTCAGGTCCCGGTGAGACCCAATTCGTCGAGGGCGTACGCGGTCAGGCGCTTGTAGTCCACCTTCGCGTTGGGAGCGCGACCGATCGTGTCGATCGTGAGCACCCGTTTGGGCGCCTTGTAGTGGGCGAGGTGCTCCTTGACGTGCGCTATCAGCGCATCCTCGTCCACTCCGCCGGCTGCCGCGACGTCCGTTGCCGGTTCGACGACCGCGGTGATCGCCTGACCGAAGCGCTCGTCGGGCACGCCGACCACCACCGCGTCGGCTACCGAGGCGTGGAGCTTCAGGACCTCCTCGACCTCCTCGGGGAAGACCTTCTCGCCACCGGTGTTGATGCACACCGACCCCCGGCCCAACAGGGTCATGGATCCGTCGGCCTCGACGGTCGCGTAGTCACCCGGCATCGAGTAACGCACCCCGTCGTGGGTGATGAACGTGGCAGCCGACTTCTCGGGGTCCTTGTAGTAGCCGACGGGGACGTGGCCGGGCACCGCGACCCGGCCCTTCAGCCCGGAACCCGGTTCGACCGGGTTGCCCTCGTCGTCGAAGACCATGACGCCCGCACCGAGCGCGAAGTGGGCGGTGCGCTCCTCGGCGCCCGCTGCGGAGATCGACTGTCCCATGCCAAGTGCCTCCGAGGACGAGAACGCGTCCACCAGCAACATGGCGGGGTTGTGCGACAGCAGGCCCTTCTTGGTCGTCTCGCTCCACATCACCCCCGAGGAGGTGATCAGCATCAGACTCGAGAGGTCCCAGCGGTCCGGCTCGGCATCGAGCGCCTCGACGATCGGGCGGGCGAAGGTGTCGCCGACGATGCTGAGCGCCCCCACCCGCTCGCGCTCGATCGTGTCGAGCAGCTCGGGCACATCCAGGTGGCGCGACTCGGCACAGACCACCCCGCCGCCCTGGGTCCAGAAGATGTTCGCGGTCAACCAGCCGGTGCCGTGCATGAGCGGGCACGCCGGCAACCCGAGGCTCCCGGGTTGATCGAGAGCAGCGATCGCGGCCTCGGGTCCGCCCACCTCCCCGGGAGAACGGGTGAACGCCTGGTTGCCGGTGGCGCAGGTGGTGGCGATGATGTCGTCCTGGCGCCACATCACGCCCTTGGGCATGCCCGTGGTGCCACCGGTGTAGATCATGAGGATGTCGTCTCCGCTTCGGCCCCACGGGGCGACGACCCGATCGGTCAGAGGCTCAGCTGCCTGTTCGTAGGGTGTCGCCCAGTCGGGACACCCACCGGAGCCGTCGTCGACCCAGAGCCACTGGCGGATCTTCGACATGCGACCCCGGATCGCCTCGATGCGCTCGGTGAATGTCCCGTGGAACACCACCGCCACGGCATCCGCGTTGTCCCAGAGGTATTCGAGCTCGTCGTCGAGGTAGCGGTAGTTGGTGTTGAACGGAACCAGTCCCGCCTTGAACGCGCCGTAGCAGGTCTCCATGTATTCCGGGCAGTTGTAGAGATACAGCGCCACCTTGTCCTGGTGCTGCGCGCCGGCATCGAGGAGTTGGTGGGCGAGGCCGTTGGCCCGGGCATCGGTCTGTGCCCAGGTGAGTCGACGATCACCCTGCACCAGCGCAGGCGCGTCACCGAAGCGCCCTGCGATCTGCTCCCACAGCTCGGCGAAGTTCCAACCCGACATCTGGCCCCCTGGATCGTCCGGATCCGAAAGTGTACGCAACGAACGACCGGCAACCTGTCAGCGGTAGGGTCTCGTCGATGGACTTCGAACTGCCGGGTTCCCATGACCCACGTCGGATCGAGGTGCGTGGTTGGCTCGCGGACAACCCGCATCCGAGCGAGGTGGACCTGGCCGGATCCGGTTACGTGGCGCCACACTGGCCACCGCCCTACGGCCTCGACGCGGACCCGATCCACCAACTGATCATCGACGAGGAGCTGCGCGCCGCCGGGGTGCGGCGACCCCAGAACATGATCGGCATCGGCTGGGCGGGCCCGACCCTTCTGGCAGCGGGAACAGAGGATCAACAGCGCCGGTACCTGCCGAGGTTGCTCTCGGGCCAGGACATCTGGTGCCAGCTCTTCAGCGAGCCCGAAGCGGGCAGCGACCTCGCGGGCCTCGGGACCCGGGCGGTGCGCGACGGCGACGAGTGGGTCGTGAACGGACAGAAGATCTGGACCTCGATGGGTCACATCGCGCGCTACGGGATCCTGATCGCCCGAACCGCCCCCGACGTTCCCAAGCACAAGGGCATCACCTACTTCGTGTGTCCGATGGACACTGAGGGGATCGAGATCCGTCCCATCATCGAGATGACCGGTGGCCACACCTTCAACGAGGTGTTCTTCACCGACGCGCGGATCCCCCATGAGAACGTCGTCGGTGAGGTGAACGACGGTTGGCGCCTCGCGAAGGTGACCCTCGGCAACGAGCGCGTGTCGCTCAGCGGCGGGGGAGCGCTGTGGGGCAACGGCCCGACCGCGGGTGATCTGTTGGATCTCGTGCGCGACGCCGGTGGTGTGGCCGACCCGGTCATGCGACAGCGCCTGGCGCAGCTCCACGTCGAGGCCGAGATCCTGAGGTTGATCCGTCTGAGGACGGTCAGCGCTGCGGTGCGGGGCGAGACCCCGGGACCCGAGGCGTCGGTGCGCAAGGTCCTCGCGGACGAGCACGGCCAGGCCGTGATGGCGGTTGCCAAGGACCTCGCCGGCGCGGGTGGAATGGTCACCAGCGCCGGCCCGATGGGTCGTGATCCCGGCATCTGGCACTTCGGATACCTGTTCTCCCAGGCACTCACCATCGGTGGCGGCACCGGTGAGGTCCAGCGCAACATCCTCGCAGAGAAGATCCTGGGGCTGCCCCACGAACCCGATGCCGAGGCCGGTCTCAGCTGGGCGCAGACTCGGCGGCCCACGCTGCGGTGAGATAGGTGTTGCGGTGAGAGGACCTGTCGACGACCCGATCACTACACGCGAGCGAGGCGGCGGAGGTCGTCGGGTGTGAGTTCCCTCCGGGCGAACGATGGCAGGTAGCTTGGGCAGCCATGGCAACTGAACCGGTGGTCAGCACGTTCAAGGCACGCGACAAGGTCGTGGCTTCTGTGGACCTGCCGGGGGTGCCCGCGGGAACCCGTGGCAGGGTGATCATGCGCACCGGGTTCTCCTGGATTCGCTACCGGGTGCGTTTCGACAACGGCCTCGAGGTTCCGTGGTTGGACGAGCGCCACCTGGTCGCACCCGGTGACTACCGGCCCGCGGGATCCCAGTCCGCAGAATCCCAACCGACCGGACCCACCGGTGCAACCGGAGGTGGCTCATGAAGCTCAGCATGCAGATCGGCTACAGCGGCGGGTTCGCTGAATCGGTCGAGAAGGTCAGGGCGCTCGAGAGCGCCGGCATGGACATCGTGTACGTGGCCGAGGCCTATGGCTATGACGCACCGACGCTGATGGGCTACCTGGCCGCGCGGACCGAGCGCATCGAGATCGCGTCGGGGATCCTGCCCATCTACACGCGCACGCCGACCCTGATCGCGATGACCGCGGCCGGTCTCGACGAGCTCTCGGGTGGCCGTGCGCTCCTGGGTCTCGGAGCCTCGGGCCCGCAGGTGATCGAGGGCTTCCACGGTGTGGCCTACGACGCGCCGGTCGGTCGCACCCGCGAGATCATCGAGATATGCCGCGAGGTGTGGGCGCGCGAGGAACCCGTGACCCACGACGGTCGTCACTACCAGCTCCCCCTGCCAGCCGATCAGGGAACCGGCCTGGGCAAGGCCCTGAAGATCATCACCCACCCGGTTCGTCCGCGGATCCCGATCCACGTCGCCTCCCTCGGCCCCAAGAACGTCCAGATGACCGCCGAGATGGCCGACGGCTGGTTGCCGATCCTGTTCCATCCCGAGCGTGCCAGAGAGGTCTGGGGAAAGGACCTCGACATCGGACTCGCCGCACGCGATCCGGAACTGGGTGAGCTGGACATCGTGGCGGGCGGTCTGCTGTCGATCGGCAAGGAGGAAACCGTCGCTCCGATCCGGCAGTTCTCCGCCGGCATGGTGGCGCTGTACGTCGGCGGCATGGGCGCCCGCGAGAAGAACTTCTACAACCAGCTCTTCCGTCGATACGGCTACGAGGCCGAGGCCCAGGAGATCCAGGACCTCTACCTCAGCGGAAAGAAGGCCGAAGCTGCCCAGGCAGTGCCCGCGTCGTTCCTCGAGGAGACCTCCCTGTGCGGGGACGAGGCGTATCTCGCGGACCGCATCGCCCAGTACCGCGAAGCCGGGGTGACCATCCTCAACATCGAGCCCATCGCGGCTGATGTGCCGGCCATGCAGGAGATGGTCGCCAGGGTCAAGGAACTCGCCGGCTAGCTGTCCGTCCCGGCGAACTGTCCGGTGTGGCACCACACCGGCGTGTCCCCGAGCGGACAGTTTGCGTGAGGTACCCGCCCGCCGGCGAACTGTCCGGTGTGGCACCACACCGGCGTGTCCCCGAGCGGACAGTTTGCGTGAGGTACCCGCCCGCCGGCGGACTGTCCGGTGTGGCACCACACCGGCGTGTCCCCGAGCGGACAGTTTGCGCTCAGGGGGTTCAGGGAGCGCTGGTGGGCGGTGCGGTGGTGGGCGGCGCTGTTGTGGGCGCAGCGGTGGTGGGCGCTGCGGTGGTGGGCGGCGCTGTTGTGGGCGGTGCGGTGGTGGGCGGCGCTGTGGTCGGCGGCACCGTCGTGGGGGCTTCGGTGGTGGGAGTCTCAATCGTGGTCGGCGGTTGCGGCGGCTGCTGGGCCCCGCTGATGTAGGGCTCGAGGATCGGCATGACCTTCGACTCCGCGCAGTCGCTGGAGCCCGTCGAGTAGTTGAACGACATCACGCCGATGCCCGCCCTGGACACGACGAGGCCGCCGTACATGGCGTCGGACGGCTCATCGGATCCGAACGGGGCCGGTGTCCCCTCGGCCACGCCGAGGGTGATGAAGTCGCCATCGATCGGCTCGGGGTTGGTCGGATCTACGATCGTCACGAGACCGATGTGCAAGGGGATGACCAGCGGTGAGACCGTCGCGTGGTGCACCGACACGCCGTTGGGTCCCGACGCGTTGAAGTAAAGCTCGGAGCCGAGCCCGTTGGCGTTGCTGCAGTATGAGAAGTCGCCGTTGACCACTGCCCCGGTGGTCAGGGTCTCACCCTTTGCGCTGATCCCTGCGAGGGTGAAGTTCGCATCGTCGGGGATCCCGCCTTCCTGGGTGGGTGCAGCCGATGTCGGCGACGCAAGCGCGGCAACCAGGGCAGGTATGGCGATCAGCGAGGCGAGGGCACTCCAGCGCCGGGCGGGACTTCGTCGGTTTGTCCGTGCACGAGCGTCGGTCATCTCTGCCCCCAGTTCAGGCCCAGTCGAGCGGATCACAGCAGATCCCACATTATCAGGTGTTGTCCTGCTTGATTCAAGGCACCCTGCCGATGGTGACCCGAAGGGAACAATCACCCAGTGGTCCCGATCAATCCCTCGAGTGTTGCCTGAGCCTCGCTGACCATGGAACCCACCACGTCGCCGGCGTGCTCGAGAGCACGTATCCCACCGACCGCCTGACCTGCCGGCATGAACTCCCTGTCGGGATCGACTCCTCGGGTGTGCTCGTCACCCCCGAGGTGGTTGGCGCCATCGTCAACGGAGCGGAGGACCTGGCCGGGGAAGGGCTCCGGAGCGGCGCCAGAGCGTTCGAACGCATCGGCATAAGAGGTGGTGAGCACCCGGCAGGTCTTGCCCGTGTATGCCCTGGTGACGGTCGTCCCCGTATCGTCGCTCGCCAGGATCCGATCCTTGTAGCCCGTGACAGCGCGGGCTTCGGTGGTGGCGATGAAACGCGTCCCCACCCAGACTCCAGCGGCTCCCAGCGCGAGCGCTGCCGCAAGGCCTCTGCCGTCGAAGATGCCTCCAGCGGCGACCACCGGTACCTGCGCTCCGACAGCATCGACGATCTGGGGCACCAATGGCATCGTCGCCACCCGCCCGGTGTGTCCGCCCGCTTCGGTTCCCTGCGCTACGACGATGTCGCAGCCGGCCTCCACGGCATCCATCGCGTGGTGAACCTTGCCGCACATGTTCACCACCAGCACGCCCTGTTCATGGCACTGGTCCACGACATCTGTGGGCACACCCAGTCCGGCGACGAACACCGATGCACCACCGTCGATGATGGCTTGCACCTTGGCGGGCATGTCCTGGGGAGCGGCGGTGAGCAGGTCCACCCCGAAGGGTTTCGCGGTTAGCTCTCGCACAGCGGCGATCTCGGTGACCATCTCGTCGCCGCCCATCGTGGATGCCCCCAGACAACCGAAGCCGCCTGCCTCGGTGACCGCTGCGACGAGACGGTGGTAGGAGACACCACCCATGCCCGCCAGCATGACCGGGTGTTCGATTCCGAGCATCTCGGTGAGCCGGGTCCTCATCGCGGGTAGCTCCCCGGTGGGGTCAGCATCCGAGCGCTCCAGCGGCGCGGCGTGGTGAGCACCGCACGGGGGTAGTCCTCGAAGAGCCACCGCGCGAAGTTGCGCCGCGTCCACGAGGTCAGGCCGGCGACCCGCACAGCGGCGCGTGCTCCCTTGCGGTGCTTGAGCGCCCGTACCAGCAGGGCCGAGAGGCGGTGGTCGGCCACCAGCTCCGCTCGCAATGCGGCCGCGTAGCTCCGGGCTGCGGCGCGTCCAGTGGGACCATCGGCGATGATCTCCTCCGCGGCGAGCGCGCCGCTCATCAGTGCCTGGCCGATCCCCTCTCCTGTCATGACGTCGCACGCCCCGGCCGCGTCCCCGATGAACATCGTGCGCCGTGTAGCGGGTGACAGCGAATCGACCCGGGCGGGTATGGGCCAGGCTCTGTGGCTGTCGATTGCCTGCGCATCGGGCCCCAGCAGCTCGGCGATGTGGGGCCGCTCCAAGAGCTCCGGCCAGAGCGCCTTCATCTCGCGCACCGCGACCTTGGATCCCCGCTGTATCCCGAAGCCGACGTTGGCGCGTCCGTGCGGCAGGGGGAACGACCAGAAGTAGCCCGGGAGGATGTCTGCTTCGAACAGGACCGCCAGCTCCTGTGCCGCGGGACCCGACACGCCTGTGAAGTACTGCCGGAAGGCATGCCATTCACCCAGGTATCCCGGTTCGGCCGCACCCAGGAACTTGCGCATCGGCGACCACATCCCGTCCGCGGCGATCGCCCACCGAGCCTGGACGGTGCGCTCGGGCCCAGCGCCGCGCCAGGCTACGGCGCCGGAATCGGAGTCCGAGGCATCGTCGAGGCCGAGCTCGACGTGGTCGTCGCGCTCGACTGCCGAAGTTGCCGCAATGCCCTCGAGGATCTCCGCTCCAGCCTTGCGCGCCCGATCCAACAGCGCGTGGTCGAGGTCGATCCGTGGCACCACTGCCGCGTGGTGACCGTCGTCGCGCGGCAACGGCAACTCGATCGTCCGCCCGCTCGGTGAGCGGACCAGGCAGCGGTCCACCCAGAGCCAGTTGTCGATGCTCAGTGGATCGACCTCGAGTCGCTCGAGCATCCGCAGGGCGAGCGCTGTGAGTCCGTCGCCGCAGATCTTGTCGCGGGGGAACCTTGCCTTGTCGACCAGCAGCACATCCAGGCCTGCTTCGCCCAACACGGTGGCTGCCGCGGCGCCTCCGGGACCGCCGCCCACGACGATCACGTCACGCGTGCTCATCGACCGAAGCGTATGTCGACGCCCATCGATCGGCCATTCGCTCGCGCGGCTCTCGTCGGTGACCTCAGCGGACCGGGCCCGTTCGGACCAACCGTGCTCAGGGTGAAACCGCCATCACGTCGTCGTAGGCGTCATGGAGGCACTGCAGGAACAGCGCGGGGTCCTTGACAGCCGCCGGATCGACGTTCACTCCGATTCTCGCCTCGTCCTGGTAGCTGAGAAGCGTGATGTTGGCACCCGCTCCGGCCATCGGACCGAATGCCACGATCGAGCGGATCTCGTGGCCGAGCGCGTAGAGGGGGATCGGGGATCCGGGCACGTTGGATGCCTGGAAGTCGAGGCCCTTCATCATTGATCCGAAGATCTGGGTGGTGACGGTGGCAGGGAAGCGGTTCAGCACCGAGGAGATGGGTTCGACCAGCGCGTAGGCCGGCTCGTGGACCACCTCGTCGAGGTCTCGGTGCGTCTCGCACAACAGCGTGAGCACGTCGTCGGTGTGCGCCGGAACCCTGAACCGCGCGGGCACGAACGCGTTGCCGGCGGTGGTGGGGCCGCTCTCGTGGCGGATGTTGATCGGCATGCTGATGCGCAGGGCATCGACCTCCGAGCCGAAGTGCGCGTGGTAGCGGCGGAACGCCAAGAGGATCCCTGCCACGAACGCGTCGTTGAGCTTGCCTCCCGCGACGTGCCCAGCCGCTTTCATCGGAGCGAGCGGAAGGCTCATGACCTCGAAGTGACAGGACAGCGAGCGGCCCTGCAGCTCCTCGCCGAGCGGTCGTGTCGCCGGTGCGAGGAGTCGGCCGACCGACTCGGTCATGTTGGTCGCCGATTCGATCGAGCTCAACGGGTCGCGCAGGACCTTGCGCGCGGAAGCCCCCACGTCGCCGAGAATCCGGTTGGCCATCGACCCCTGGGCGTGCACCTGATGACCGAGCGCGTCGAGGAAGCGCTGCGCCTGGTTCAACACGTGCACCTCCGGTTCGGGAGGTTGCTCTCGGGCCGGAGGGTCGGGTTCCAGGTCGAACAGCTCGAGCATCAGGCGCACCCCGCCTACGCCGTCGGTCACCGAGTGGTGGATCTTCATGATGAGGGCGGTGTCGCCGCCCTCGAGATCCGTCACACAGGTCGCCTCCCAGATCGGGCGTGCCCGGTCGAAGCCCTGCATCGCGATGGGTTCGGCGAGCCGCAGGACGTCGCGCATGGTCCCCTCGCCGGGCGCGCGCACGAAGCGCAGGTGGTAGTCGAGATCGAAGTTGGGATCCACCTCCCAACGGGGTGGGGCCAACGAGTAGGGGTTCCCCCGCACCCGCTCGCGCAGCCTCGGGATCGCGCGGGTCAGGCGATCGACCGAACGCCGCAGCTCGTCGTGGTGCAGCGGCCCCGAGATGTGCACGATCGTGGTGATCGTCGAGCGCAACATCGGGTCCTTTTCGATGTTCCACATGAGTGCGTCGGAGTCGTTCATCCGTTCGCGGTAGTCGATCCGCTCCACGGCCCCGGCGGGAGTGGGCGGACCGGTGCCGGCGGCAGGCTCGTTGCTGGCCGCCGGCGCGCCGTGTTCGGTCGTGTCCTCGATCTCGGATTCGCTGGTCGTCATGTCGCACCTGCCGTTAGCTGGGTCCCCCGTGAAGCCGGTCGACCACCCCCGTGGAGGGAGGCGGCGCGCCGCACCGTCGCCATTCTGTCAGCCCCGCGCGGCGCGTGCCGGAGGGCCCCGGCGCGCAGTTCAACGCCTGGGGTCGGCGCGGGGTGGTGCGTGCGCCGGTGATCAGGTACAGCGGTAGTTCGCCCGGAAGGTGTCGGAGTCGGTGGTTCCTTCCGGATAGGTGATGGTGCGAGTGGTGGTTACCGAACCGCAGCCGGATGTCTTGGACTTGCCGCTCTCCTCGCCCCGTGCGTAAGGGGTCGACCACAGGGCGACCGTCACCGAGGTGTCGGTGTAGGTGGGCCAGATCACTATCCCGTAGGGGGTGTCGTTGCGGATCTTCAGATCGACGCCGGGGTAGAACAGCGTGGCCTCGCGAGCGTAGGGGTAACGCGAGATGTACTCCGAGTGCATCTTGTACTCGGGTATCGGCAGGCCTGCGAAGAACGCGGCGTTGAACAGGGTCGTCGCGAACTGGCTGACGCCCCCACCCACGTCCTGGACGTGCTTGCCGTCCACGATCGCGGGGGCCGCCACGTATCCCTTGTCGGCGGTGCGCCTGCCGGTCAGATCGTTGACCGAGAAGGTCTCCCCGGGAGCGATGAGCGTGCCGCGGATGCGATCAGCGATCGTGTGGATGTTCGTGACACGGCCCTGACAGCACTTGTGGGGCGTGGTGAACTCCGAGACCACCTGCTTGACGCCAAGCCCGGATGCCCACTCGACGCCCTCGGCAGCGGTCATCGTGCGTGTCGGTACCTCGACGCCGGGCTCACCTGCGATCAGTGCATCCATGATCATCTGGGTTGCGCCCTCGCCGCAGCAGACCTCGGCGTCGTGTCCAGCGACCGGCACCAGTCCACCGCCGCCCGCTGCGAAGGTCACCCCGGTGGGGTTCTTGTAGGCCTTCTGTTGTTCGATGATCTTCTGGCCGACCAGAGGTCCTTCAGCTATGTGATGAGGGCATTCGGCCTCGATCCCAACACGGAGTCGAAGGCGAAGATCAGGCAGGTGCTGACCAGCGATCCGAACGAGAAGGAGTACAGCGACACCGCGATCTTCATCGCCGACTACCTCTCCCAAATCGTCGGCGGCCCCGATGACCTGCGCGACCCGGTGGTGCTGGAAACCATCCGCTGCCTGATTGGCTCGAAGATGGCTATTCTGGACGGCACGGGGCACATCGCCACGGTCGGACAGTT
>CAYVYG010000023.1:0-16059 GCA_964454385.1 uncultured Microthrixaceae bacterium | reverse complement strand
GCGCGGTCGCCCGCGCTGCGACCTGCGCGATGGCCGTGAACGGATGAACCGCTGTCGACGCGCCGGGTGCGAAGGTGCGGGTAGCGCCGGCGTACCTCGGCGTCGACCTCGGCTTCGCGGTCGGCAAGCACCAATGCCAGCGACGAACCGCGTGGTGTCGCGCCTTCACCGAGCACATCGCTGGTCGACATCTCGCCGCTGCGACGCCGCCGCGCCTCCTCCAGGCGCTGGCCGACCCGGATGCTGAACCCGACGATGAAGCTGCGTCGCCAGGCCGCGGTGGCGCCGGGACGACCTCTCGAAGCGCCGGGATCACCCAGCATCGAGCGGGTGAGCTGGACCAGCAGGGATGTGACGAGCACCTCGGCGCGTTCCACGTCGCCCCTGAACCCGATCATCGCGACCCGTCGGATGCCGTCATCGTCGGTGCCGATGTCGATCACGCTGCATCCGCAGTTGGTGCCGACCGCACCGAAGAGCATCACCTTGCGGGCCGCGTAGGGCGCGGGCACCACCAACAGGCGTTCGATCGGCTCGCCGCGGGACCCACCATCGCTCGACGCCGCAGCGACCACCGCCTCCTCGATCGAGTAGCGCGCCATCAGATCCGCGACCTTGGCCAGACACGACTCGCGTTCGGATTCGAACTCGGTCGCCTCGGCGCGGCTCAGGAGCTTCTGGATGACCCGTAGCGTGGACTCGCTCATGGTCCGAAGCTATTGCCCACCTGTGACAGGGCCGTCGGCGGCAGGGTCCCCGGTGGCAGGGTTCCCGGTGGCAGGGTCCTGGGTGAGAGGGCCTTCCCGGGGAGCTCCTCCGTCGGCGGTGCCCCCGCCATCGGTTGTGTCGTCGCGCAGCCAGATGGTGCGCTGGGGGAAGGGGATCTCGATGCCCGCATCCTCGAGGGCGTGCTTGAAACGCCGGTTCAGCTCACGTTGGACCTTGAACTGCTCGGCGGGCCTGGTGCGCACCGAGACCCGGATCGTGACCGCATCCGGCGCGAGGGTCTCCACGCCCAGCACCTCGGGATCATCGAGGAACGCGTCGGCCCATTGCGGGTCGTGTGAGAGCTCCGTGGCCGCCCCGAGGAGCACCTCGGCGGCGCGGTCGGGATCCGCCCCGTAGCCGACCCCCACGTCGAGCAGCGCCTTGGACCACTCCTGGCTCATGTTGCCGACGCGTTGCACCTCCCCGTTGGGCACGTGCCAGACGGTTCCGTAGACGTCGCGCAACACGGTGGTCCGCAGCGTTATGCGCTCCACGGTGCCGGAGGCCTCGCCGAGGTCGATTATGTCGCCAACCCCGAACTGGTCCTCCGCGATCATGAACATGCCCGAGAGGAAGTCTCCCACGACCTTCTGGGCCCCGAAGCCGAGCGCCACCCCGATCACGCCCGCGCCTGCTATCAGCGGGGCCAGGTTGAGCCCCAGCTCACCCAGCACCAGGATCAACGCAACACCCCAGACGAACACCCTCGTGACAGCGACCAGCACGGAGCCGAGGGTCTCGGTGCGCTTGGTGACCCTCAGGCGTCGCTGTTCGAGCTCCAGGCGCTCCCGGGAGCTGAGCGATCCGGTGCGTTGGTCCTGGCGCAGGAACTGCGTCCCTCGCGCGATGCGGCTCATCGAGCGGCGGATCAGGCGCTTGGCCAGGGCGACAGCCAGGGCCGCGAGCACCATGATCAGAAGGATCGAGGCGACGTTGTCGACGAAGAAGTCGCTCACATCGGCTGCGGTGTCGCTGCCGGTCACGTCGCGCACCCAGTTGCAGACCGTGTCGCCCGGATCACACCCCTCGATGCCCTTGACGACATCCGCAGTGGTGGTCCCGTCGCCCTGTGAGGTGGTTCCGCCGTCCCCGTCCTGTAGGAGCGAGCCGATCATCGGCGCGACGCTACCAGCGCGTCCGTAGCGGCCATGTCCAGCGCAGGTGGTGTCCATGATCCACAATGGAGCCATGCGACGACTCTTCTGGATGGGCGTGGGTGCGGCCGCGGGCGCATCCGGCACGGTGTGGGCGCAGCGCCGGGTGCGGGTCGCGATCGAGGACCTCGGAGCCGAACAGGTGGTCGCGGTTGCCGGTCGTGGAGCCCGCGCGGTCGCGAGGACGGTCGTCTCCGCGGTCGCCGAGGGTCGGCAGGGCATGAGCGAGCGGGAGAACCAGCTGCGCACGCGTCTGCACGGCACTGAATCCCGCCTCGACCTCCGCAGGGACGGTAGCAGGACACGTCCGCGCGGCGGTCTGGCGGCGGTTCCGTCGCGAAGAGCCGCTCGGTAACCTCGCGGGACCATGGCAAGCGCAGACGACCCCCGTACCGCAGAAGGGCTGCGGGCATGCTGGAACGGCTTCTTCGCCGAGCGCGGCCACGCGGTGGTGCCCTCCGCTTCGCTGATCCCCACCCATCCCTCGGCTCCGATGTTCACCAACTCGGGGATGATGCCCTTCGTGGGTTACTTCCTCGGTGAGGAGCCGGTGCCCTTCGACCCGCCCCGGGCGGTCTCGATCCAGAAGTGCGTACGCGCGGGAGGCAAGCACAACGACCTCGACGCCATCGGTCGGTCGCCGCGCCACCTGTCGTTCTTCGAGATGCTCGGCAACTTCAGCTTCGGGGACTACTTCAAGGCACAGGCGATCCCCTGGGCCTGGGAGTTCCTCACCGAGACCCTCGGACTCGACGGCGACCGCATGTGGGCCACGGTGCACACGAGTGACGACGAGGCCGAGGAGATCTGGCGTGACGGAGTGGGGATCCCCGCCGAGCGGATCCAGCGACTCGATGCCGACAACTTCTGGGAGATGGGATCGACCGGCCCATGCGGACCTTCCTCGGAGGTCTTCTGGGACTACGGACCGGCGCTGGGGCCCGACGGCGGGCCCGCGAACCCCGACGCAGGGGACCGGTTCGTGGAGATCTGGAACCTCGTGTTCACCCAGTACTTCAGGGGACCCGACGGGGAGCTCAGTGATCTTCCCGAACGCAACGTCGACACCGGTGCGGGCCTCGAGCGGATACTCGCGGTGTTGGCTGGCAGCCCGTCGCTCTACTCGGCGGACGTGCTGGCCGACCTGTTGGACCACGCGCAGTCGGTGACGGGGGTCCACCTCGGAGCCGGTGAGCTCTCCGACATCGGGTTGCGACTGCTGGCCGACCACACGCGAACAGCGACGTTCCTGGTGGCTGATGGGGTGGTGCCATCGAACGAGGACCGCGGATACGTGCTGCGCCGGATCATCCGGCGCGCCGTGCGCTTCGCCTACATGCTGGGGGTGTCCGAGGACGTGATGGAGCCGATGGTCGGTGCCTGCGTGAAGGTCATGGGCGGTGCCTATCCCGAGTTGGTGGCCGCCGAGGATCACCTCACCGAGGCCATCTCGCGCGAGGAGAACCAGTTCCGCCGCACCCTGCAGCGCGGATCGGTGCTCCTCGATGCGGAACTGGACGAGCTCGGTTCCGGGCAGGCACTCGATGGCGAGGTGGCCTTCGTGTTGCACGACACCTACGGCTTCCCTCTCGAGGTGACCCGTGAGATGGCGGAACTGCGCGGCGCAACGGTGGATGTCGCGGGCTTCGAATCCGCGATGGCCGCCCAGCGGGAGCGGTCCCGTGCAGCGTCGGGCGACCGAGGTGTTGCCACCGACGACGAGGCGGAGCTCGCTCGCAGGGTCCTGTCCGAGCACGGACCGACCGAGTTCGTCGGGCGGGAGGTGCCGCAGTGCACCGCCACGGTGCTCGCGGTGACCGAAGAGACGGTCTATCTCGAACGCACGCCGTTCTACGCGGAGTCGGGTGGCCAGGTCGGCGACACCGGTCGGATCACCACCGACACCGGCCGCGCTCGGGTGATCGACACGGTCGCGCCCCTCCCGGGCCTGCACCTGCACCGGATCGTCCTCGAAGAGGGAACGATGAGCGAGGGCCAACGCGCTGATGCCGGCATCGACGAGCCCCGGCGAGACGCGATCCGCCGCAACCACACCGCCACCCACGTGCTGCACTGGGCTCTGCGCGAGGTGCTGGGTGACCACGTCCGCCAGCAGGGCTCGCTCGTCGGGCCCGATCGGCTGCGCTTCGACTTCTCCCACCACGCCGCGGTGAGCCCCGCCGAGCTCGTGCGGATCGAGGACCTCGCCAACACAGAGGTCCTCACGAACGCGGCGGTGGAGCACTTCGAGACCTCGATGGACGAGGCGTCCGAGATGGGCGCGATCGCGTTCTTCGGCGAGAAGTACGGCGAGGTCGTCAGAGTGCTGCGCGCGGGAGCGCACAGCATCGAGTTGTGCGGCGGGACCCACGTGAGGGCGCTCGGCGACATCGGGCTGGTGAAGGTCGTCTCGGAGGGCTCGATCGGCTCGAACGTGCGTCGCATCGAAGCCGTGACCGGGCTCGGTTCACTGGCACTGCTCCGTGAGCGCGAACAGCGCCTCGCGGAGCTCGCGGACCGCCTGGGCGTGCCGCCCGAGGACCTGGGTGATGGGCTCGCGAAGCGCCTCGGCGAGCTCGAGTCCCTGCGCGACGAGGTGGCTTCGCTGCGTCGTGAGCTGGCCGGCAGCGCTTCGGAGCAGCTGGCGGGAACCGCGGTCGACGGCACGATCGTGGCGCAGGTCGCCTCCGAGCGTCGTGAGGATGTCAGGGAGCTCGCCATCGCGCTGCGCGACAGGCCCGGGATCCAGGCGGTCGTGCTCGGTTCGTCGCCCGGGGGCAAGGGCGTCGCACTGGTGGCAGCGGTGAGCCCCGATTCGGGGTTGCACGCCGCGGAGCTGATAGCGGACGCCGCGAAGATCGTCGGAGGTGGTGGTGGCAAGGCGTCCGATCTGGCGATGGCAGGTGGCCGGCTCCCGGAACATCTCGACGAGGCTCTCGCAGTCGTGCGCGAGCGCCTGGGCGTCGCTTGAGCGCGGTCTGCCCAGCGAGATGCCCGGTGCCGAGAGCTGTCCCCTGAAGGCGGTGTCACGAAAGCAGTGTCGTGAGAGCAGTGCCGTGAGTGCAGTGTCGTGAGAGCAGTGTCATGAGAGCAGTGTCATGAGAGCAGTGTCATGAGAGCAGTGTCATGAGGGCAGTGTCATGAGAGCAGTGGGTCTGGACCTGGGATCGGTGCGCATCGGTGTCGCGGTCTGCGACTCCGGGGGCAACCTGGCGGTTCCCAGCGCGACGATCGAGCGTTCCCGCAAGTGGACCGAGGACCACCGCCGGATCGCGGACCTCGTCGCCGAACACGGCGCCGAGGTGGTGGTCGTCGGGATGCCGCTGTCGATGGACGGCAGCTCTGGTCCGGCCGCCCGCCGCGCGGCCTCGGAGATCGAGGTCCTCGCGCGTGCCCTCGAGGTGCCGGTGGAGACCTACGATGAACGACTCAGCACGGTTGCCGCCAACCGCTCCCTGCGCTCAGCGGGGCTCGACGCGGCTCGCAGCCGCCACCACGTCGACGAGGTGGCAGCGACGGTGATCCTGCAGGGGTGGCTCGACCACCGACGCGCGATCTCCCAGGACCCCATCTCCCAGGACCCCATCTCCCAGGACCCCATCTCCCAGGACCCCATCTCCCAGCCCCCCATCTCCCAGGACCCGATCGTCGAGGTCCCCGACACCCCAGATCGATGAGCCCCCGAGACGACCGCCCCGACCAGCCCCGTCCACAGTCCGAGAGCCGCGTGGCCGGACCCCGGGCGGCCGCGCCACCTGAGGACCACGACGACCGCGACGACATCCACGATGACAGTGATGTGGACCGAACCGAACGCGACTACACCGGTGACACCGACTACACCGGTGACACCGTCGACGCCGACGACGAATGGGTCGAACTGCCCGCACACACCGATGGTGGATCGAAGATCCTCACCATCGGGGTCGGCGTGGTGCTGGTGATCGCGTTCTCCCTCGGTGCTCTGTTGTTCTGGGTCTCACGCAAGATCGATCCACCGGGAGATCCGGGCGAGCGCGTCGAGAGCATCGAGATCCCCACCGGATCGACGACCGACGACATCGCGTCGATCCTCGCGGACGCGGATGTCATAACCGACGCCGGGCTGTTCTCGCGCTATGTCGGGCTCAAGGGAGCAGGTCCCTGGGAGGCGGGCAGGTACACCGATTTCAGGCTCGATTCGAGCTTCGACCAGGCGATAGAGATCCTCGATGGCGGCCCCCTGCCCGCCGGTGTCACCCAGGTCCGCATCACCGAGGGCAAGCGACTCTCCGATGCGCTGATCCAGATCGCAGAGCAGCATCCGAACGTCACCCAGGAGGACCTGTTGGCAGCGCTTGGATCGGGTCAGGTGACCTCGAAGTACCTCCCCGAAGGGACCACCAACTGGGAGGGGCTGCTGTTCCCCGACACCTACGAGTTCGCTGACGATGCATCCGCCACCGAGATCCTCCAGACCCTCTCGGACGAGATGGCCGGACACCTCGACGACCTCGGTTACGAACGAGCGGAGACCCTGCGGGGCTACAGCGCGTATGACGTGGTGAAGGTCGCGTCGATGGCCGAGCGCGAGACCGGCCAACCCGAAGAGGAGCGCGGCCAGATCGCCCGGGTCATATACAACCGCCTGGATGCGGGCGAGCCGCTGGGCATAGATGCCACCGTCCTCTACGGGTTGGGTCGTGACTCGGGAGAGCTGACCCGGTCCGACCTCGAGACCGACACGCCCTACAACACCAGGATCAACCCGGGCCTGCCGCCCACACCGATCGGGTTGCCCTCTCTCGCCGCGCTCCAGGCCGCGATCGATCCGCCCGAGGGCGACTGGCTCTACTACGTGCTCGTGTCCAACGATCCTCCGACCCACCTGTTCACCGCCTCCGCCTCGGAGTTCCAACGTGCCAAGGCACAGGCCCAAGAGGACGGGGTCTTCTGAGGTGGACGGTGCCGCGCCCCGCACGGCCGGTCGGCGTCACCCGCTGAGCGGTCACACGAGCGTCGCGGCGGTCATCGGCGATCCGGTCGCCCACAGCCGTTCACCGGCCATCCTCAACGCCGCGTTCGCGGCCAGCGGCCTCGACTGGGTCTTCGTCGGCCTGCCCGTGCGCGCCGGCATGGGGACCGACGCCGTGGAAGCCATGCGAACCCTCGGCATCAGGGCGATGTCGGTCACGATGCCCCACAAGTCCGACGTGATCGAGGCCCTCGACGAGCTGTCGGACCCCGCTGAGCGACTCGGCGCGGTCAACTGCATCTCCCGCGACGAGGACCGCCTCGTGGGTCACAACACCGATGGTGCGGGCCTGCTGAGCGCGCTCGAGCGCGACGGGATCGAGGTGCGCGACGCACGGGTGGTGGTCCTCGGCGCGGGTGGCGCTGCGCGGGCCGCGGTGGCGGCGCTCGGAGACAGCGGCGCCGCAGAAGTCGTCGTCTGCAACCGCTCGCATGCCCGCGGCGAGGCAGCCGCGGCGCTCTCACCCGTCGCGCGCCCGGTGTCCCCGGGTGACGCGGATGCGATGAGCTCACTGATCGCATCCGTGGTCGTCTCAGCCGACCTGCTGATAAACGCCACACCGGTGGGCATGGGCCCGGCGGATCCCTCACCGGTGCCACCCGAGGCGATGCACCGAGGCCTGTCGGTGGTCGATCTCATCTACCGCCCGGCCGACACCCCGCTGTTGCGCGCTGCGAGAACCGCCGGGGCCGAGGTGGCCTCGAACGGGATCGGGATGCTCGTCGGCCAGGCGGCAGAGGCGTTCGGCATATGGACCGGTGTCGAGGCACCCATCGAGGCGATGTCCGAAGCGGCACGCGAACTTGTCGATCCCGAAAACTGAACCGGGGCGCGTTGCGTGCCGATGGTGAGCAGAGAGACCATCTTCGAGGAGATCGTGACGTGGCCCTCCAAGGGACAATTGACTCATTTCCGGTCGTGGACGTGCTGGGCCTGCTGTCGGCCTCGACCAAGACCGGCTGCCTCCAGTTGGACGGAGACCGCGGCAACGGTTCGCTGTGGTTGCGCGACGGAGTGATCGTCGCCGGCGAGGTTCCCGGACATCCCACCACCGCGGCGGAAGAAGTCGTCTTCGAGCTGTTGTTGTTCGAGGAGGCTTCCTTCGAGTTCGTCGTGGACGAGCAGGTGCCGGCGCCAGCCTTCGAGACCCCTGTGCCGGAGGCCATTTCCAGAGCCGAGGAGATGCTGGAACGATGGCAGCTCGTGCGCGACGTGGTCCCTGACACCTCGATGGGTGTTGCGATGGCCACAGAGATCGAGGCGGACGAGGTCACCCTGAGCGCGCGGGACTGGTCCATGCTCGCGAGCGCCGCAGCATCCGCGACGGTCGACTCGGTGCTGCGGGAGCTGGCTCTGGGTGAGTTCGAGGGGTGCACCAGGCTGGCCGAGCTGGTCGAGCGCGGGTTGATCGAGATCTCCGAGACGCTCCCGACAGGAGGGCCGGTTCACGACCGAGAGGCGGTTCCGCGCGGAGAGGACGGGAGCCATCAGGTCCTCGAGCCGGACGAGGTGACACCGGGCGAGCATCCATCCGGCTGGCCCGCGCACAGCACGGAGGCCGCGGCGGAGCAGACCGGAGCGTCCACCATCGAGGTGGACAGCGGACTGCTCGACGACGACCAGTCGTTCACCCCGGCTGATGCGGGGGCGGGCGACACGATGTTCGAAGCCGCGGGCGGTGTTCCAGCGTCGGATCCTGCAACCCTCGATCCCGGGGAGTTCCCCGATCACTTCCCTATCGATGACCTGGTCGGATCCGAGGAGGCCGTGGCCTTCGATGGTCCGCCCGGGGTCTCGAGTGGTTCGGTTGCTCTCGCGTTCGCAGATGAGGGAGCGTTCGCAGGCGAGGGAGCGTTCGCAGGCGAGGGAGCATTCTCGAGTGATCCGGACCAGGCCGACCCCCTGGCGCCGTCTGCCCACGGTGGCGACGTCTCCGGTGATCACGGCGCGGCGAACAAGGACCACGGCGCGGGTGACGATGTGTTGGCGCAGATCGGCAGGTTGAGCCCCAAGGCAGCCGAGGCCATCGCCGCTGCGCTGGGCGACGGTGAGGGTCACTGAGCGCCATGCTGAAAGGGGCGCAGGAGGCTCCGGTAGACTCCGGTGACCGACGACGGGCCGATCCATCGGATCGGTTCGTGAGGAATCCGCCAGAGGACCAGTTGCTCGAGGAGACCGACACCTTGACCGAGAGCTCCACCGAATCCAGCTCCCACCGGGCGGCCGCACCGGATGCCGTCGGCAGGGGAGTGCTCGGGCATGATCCGTCGGCTCCCGCGGTGTTGTTCGTGCTGGCGGGACACTCCCTCGGTACCACGCCCGTGGACGGCGAGGGGTCGCCCCGCTGGTTCGATCTGAGGCGGTTGGTCAATCTCGACGCGGTCGGCGACGTGACCGCGTCGAAGGTGCCAGTGGAGGCGGGCTTCGACGGCGGTCCGACCCTCGAGGCGCTGTGGCCGGAGCCGTTCTGCGATCAGGTGATCGACCGGTTGCGCGAGCTGCTCGACAGCGGCCGGATGATCCCCGAGGGAGCACCGGATCCACCCGGTGAGGTGCCTGCGGGCGATGCCCCTGCGACACAGCCTGCGTCTGACGCTCAGCCAGCTTCGTCGTGGGCGACACAGCCTGCATCTGCGACACGGCCCACGTCTGCTGCCCAGCCCGCGTCGGCGGGATCCACTGCACAGCCCGCCGTGCGATCGCTGGGCGAGGAATCGCTGTGGTCCGCCCCCGATGACCGGCCCCTTCCGGGTGACGGTCCGCCCCTGCGGCGATCCGACAACGCGGATGACCGTGGTGAGCTGACCCTCGAGGACGTGGTGTACCACGGTGGCTACCCGGGTGAGACCAAGCGCCGGAAGCGGTGCGTGGCGGTGCTCAGCGGCCGGGGCCTCGACGTATCGGGACCCAACGGCCCGGACTTCTCGATGGGCTGGGAAAGTGTCCGCTCCGTCGAGGCCCAGAACGCCGATGAGGCCAAGTTCCGCTTGGGGATCAAGACCAAGCGCAACTCGAGTGTGATCGTCCTCGAATGCGATCAGGACGTCTCGATCATCCTCGAGACCCGTGATGTTCCCACGATGCCGCTCAAGAGCGCTCTGCACGAGCTGCTCGACGGGGGCCCTGTCGTCGTCGCGTGAGCGCCACGGAGCCGGTTCGCTCCGGCGGGGATTCATCCGGCGGCCCGCCGGGTGGTCATGACCGCCGGTGATCCGGGTGGGGTGGTGGTGCTCGTGGGCCTGCCCGGCACGGGCAAGTCGACCGTCGCCCCGCTCGTCGGGTCCGCTCTCGGTCGGACTGTGGTGGACCTCGACGCCGAGGTCGAGCGCGCTGCGGGCCGGTCGATTCCCGAGTTGTTCGACACCGAGGGCGAGAGCGGGTTCCGGGCGAGGGAGCTGACCGCTCTCAGGGAGGCCATGGACGCCGGTCCGGTCGTGATCGCCGCCGGGGGTGGCCTGGTCACCACTCCACAGGCCGTCGAGGAGCTGTCACGGGCGACGGTGGTCTGGTTGCGCGCAAGTCCCGGGACCCTGGCGGGGCGTCTGTCGGCCGAGGGAACGCACACCGGAGCCGATCCCGGCTCGAAGCGCCCGCTGCTCGCCTCAGGGGACGGAGCGGAGCTGCTGGATCGCCTGGAGTCGCTCTGGCATGAGCGGCACCAGCGCTACGGCGAGCTGGCGGGGTTGGTCGTGGACGTGGACGACCTGTCGGCCGATCGGGTCGCCGCCGAGATCCTCGCGGCGCTCTAAGGTCGGTCGCCGTGGACACGACGATCCCCGAGCACAGCCCGGCCGGCGGTGCCGATCCGGCTGGAGCGCAACGTCGGGTGGTGGAGGTCGGACTGCCCGATGGCCGTTCCTACCCGGTTGTCATCGGCCCCGGGTCGCTCGACGAGCTCGCGGATCTGATCCCGGCCTCGACCCGACGCGTCGCCTTGGTGACCCAGGAAGGGGTGCCGGTGGAACCGGACCCGGGGGTTCCCACCGAGGTGTGTGTGATCGGTGACGGCGAGGTCCACAAGCGGATGTCCACCGTGGAGGACCTGTGCTCGCGCTGGGCGCGCGCCGGTCTGACCAGAGCGGACTGCGTGGTTGGCGTCGGAGGCGGCATCGTCACCGACGTGGCCGGTTTCGCCGCTTCGGTGTACCACCGAGGCCTGCCGGTGATCCACGTGGCCACGACCCTGCTCG
Organism: uncultured Microthrixaceae bacterium; assembly: GCA_964454385.1. GTDB lineage: Bacteria > Actinomycetota > Acidimicrobiia > Acidimicrobiales > Microtrichaceae > JAMLGJ01. The sequence goes on along the minus strand of CAYVYG010000023.1, from coordinate 4,933 downwards.
CCCAGATCGATGCCGCGATCGGCGGCAAGACCGGGGTGAACCTCCCCGAGGGCAAGAACCTGGTCGGCGCGTTCTGGCAGCCCCGGGCGGTCATCTGCGACACCGCGACCCTGCAGAGCCTCGCGGAGCGGGAATGGCGCTGCGGGCTGGGCGAGCTGGCCAAGTACCACTGGCTCGGAGGCGGAGCGCTCGACGATCTCGGGCTCACCGACAGGGTGGCCGCCTGCGTGGCGATCAAGGCGGGGATCGTCGCCGCGGACGAGCGGGAATCGGGACGTCGGGCGTTGTTGAACTACGGACACACCCTCGCCCACGCGCTCGAGACCGCAGGCGGACATGAGTTGCGCCATGGCGAGGCGGTGGGCATCGGCCTCGTCTACGCAGCGGAGCTCGCCAGGGCGCTCGGGCGGATCGACGACGAGGAGGTGGCCGAGCACCGCCGGGTCGTGGCCGGCTACGGACTACCTGTGCGGTTGCCCGAGGGAGCGGACCCCGCCACACTCGTGGAGGTGATGCAGCGCGACAAGAAGTCCCTCGTCGACGGGCTCACCTTCGTGCTGGCCGGTGCTGTCGAGCCGATCGACGGGATCAGCCTCGAGGTCGTTGCCGGGGTCGATCCGGAGGTGGCGATCAGGGTGCTGGGAGCGCTGTCGTGACGGACGACCTCGCGAAAGGCACGCCGGCGGTGATCGGGCCGTGAGCGCCGACGGAGCCCGGGTCCTGTTGCTGTCGGGGCCGAACCTCGACCTTCTCGGTGAGCGTCAGCCGGACATCTACGGCACCATGACCCTCGACGAGTTGGTATCAGAGGCGCGACAGGTCGCAGCGTCGTTCTCGATGTCACTGCGCCACGTCCAGTCCAACCACGAGGGCGACCTCGTCGAAGCGATCCACGACGCACGCGCTGGAACCTCGGGGATCGTGATCAACGCTGGTGCACTGACGCACTACAGCTGGGCGGTCCACGATGCCCTGGCGAGCTTCGAGGGTCCGGTCATCGAGTTGCACATCTCGAATCCGGGAGCCCGCGAGGACTTCCGCCACCACTCGGTGATCACCCCGGTCGCGACGGCGGTCATCGCGGGGCTGGGCCCCGCGGGCTACCCGTTGGCCGTACGGGCCATGGCGGGGCTGCTCCGTGCGACCGTGTGACCCGGGGCGCGCCCGGTAGCCTCGCTCCGATGACGGTCAGCGAGAGGATCACCCCAACGATCAGCCCCCGCGACCTGGAGCCGATGGACCTGTCGCAACGGATACCGGCGCTGCGGGAACGCTTCGAGGATCTCGGCATCGATGCGCTGTTGGTGAGCGAGCTCGCGAACGTCAGGTACCTCTGTGGATTCACGGGCTCCTCCGCGGTGCTGCTGGTGCGCAGCGACGACGCGGTGTTCGTCACCGATGGCCGTTACGACACCCAGAGCCACCAGGAGCTCTCCGATGCGCGTGTAGATGCGTCGATCGAGATCTGTCGCGACTCGCCGGACACGGTGGCGGCGGATGCGGCGCAGTCGGTGGGACGCCTGGGCCTGGAAGCCGATTCGGTGAGCTGGTCGACCCAACGGAAGTGGGCCGGTGAGCTCTACGGGGGCGAGCTCGTGGCGACCACCTCGGCGGTCGAGGCGCTGCGGCTCCGCAAGGACCCAGCCGAGGTGATCCGCATCCGGGCGGCCTGCGCGATCGCGGATGCGGCGCTCGATGAGGTCGCCCCCGGGCTGGCCGAGGGGCCCAGCGAACGGGAGTTCGCGCTCGGGCTCGAAGCCGCGATGATGCGCCGCGGTGCCGATGACCTCTCCTTCGACACGATCGTCGCGGCGGGCCGCAACGGGGCGAGACCGCACCACCAACCCGGTGATCACGTGATCACGCGGGGTGAGCTGGTGGTCATCGACTTCGGAGCGCTCGTCGACGGGTACCACTCCGACATGACGCGCACCTTCGCGGTGGGTGAGCCCGACGACCGGCGCCGGCGCATGTACGAGGTGGTGCTGGCTGCTCAGGAAGCGGGCCTGGCGGCGGTCGCGGACGGTGTCGAGGTGGCCGAGGTCGATGCCGCGTGCCGTGAGGTGATCGACCGCGCCGGTTGGGGCGATGCGTTCGTGCACGGCACCGGTCACGGAGTGGGCCTCGACATCCACGAGGCCCCGAGGGTCTCGGGACGCGTCACTGATACGCTGCGCAGCGGTCAGGTGGTGACCGTGGAACCCGGGGTGTACCTTCCGGAGCTCGGCGGTGTCCGCATCGAGGACACCGTGCTGGTGACCGACGACGGTTGCGAACGCCTGACGCTGGCCCCCAAGACACCCGAGCCGGCGCCCAGCCGGTGACACCTCCCAGTGAATCGAGGCACCGATGGCCCAGATCTCGACGTCGGATTTCAAGACCGGAATCACCCTGGCTCTCGACGACGGCTTGTTCACGCTGTCTGACTTCCAACACGTCAAGCCGGGCAAGGGCGGGGCGTTCGTGCGCACCACCCTCAAGAACATGCGCACCGGTGCGGTGCTGGACCGGACCTTCCGCGCGGGCGAGAAGATGGAGCGCGCGAGAGTCGAGCGCAAGGAGATGCAGCTGCTCTACCGCGACGGGTCCGATTTCGTGTTCATGGACAACGAGACCTACGACCAGCTGAACGTGGCGGAATCGACCCTCGGTGATGTGGCCGACTTCCTGGCCGACAGCGCGAGTGCCGAGTTGGTCTTCCACGGCGACGAGATCATCGGGGTCGAGCTCCCCGCATCGGTCGTGCTGACCGTCACAGAGACCGAACCCGGCATCCAGGGCGACCGGGTCTCCGGTGCCAAGAAGCCCGCGACGCTCAGCACCGGTCATGTCCTGCAGGTCCCGCTTTTCATCGAGAAGGGCGAGGACGTGAAGGTGGACACCCGCAGCGGGGAGTTCATCTCGCGCGCATGAGCACCTCATCGGGCGACGACGTCGGCGACCCAGAGCCCGATCGACCCGGTGGGCGCCGGATCCGTCCGGTGGTCGGCGGGCGGGCGCCGGCCCGCGAGCGTGCACTCCACCTGCTCTACGAGGCGGCGCTCACCGACCGTGACGGTCCGGCGGTCCTCCGCTCTCAGGTGCTGAGCGCGGACACCTACACCGAGGACCTCGTGCGCGGCGTGCACGACAACCGCGCCGAGGTGGATTCGTTGATAGCGGAGCTCGCCCCGCAGGGGTGGACGCCCGAACGCATGGCAACCCTCGATCGCACGGTCCTGCAGCTGGCGATCTACGAGCTGGCTCACCGTGACGACGTGCCGACCGGCGTCGTGCTCGCAGAAGCGGTCGGGCTGGCGGAGACCTATGGAACCGACGACTCGCCCCGGTTCGTCAACGGCCTGCTCGCGGCTGCGGCGAGCCGACTGCGCCCCGAGCACTGATCCCGGTATCCCGATTCCTCATAGCGGATTCCTCGTTCCGGATTCTTCGTTCCGGATTCTTCGTTCCGGATTCCTCGTTCCGGATTCCTCGTTCCTCGCCGCGCTGGCCGGGCTGGTTGACTGGAGCGCGTCCCGTGAGTCACCCAGCGTTGCATCGACGCCTGCTGACTCGTGGTGGGCGGTCGAGTCGGTTGGCGCCCGCTGGCGGATCGGCACGCCCGGATGGATCGTGCCGGGCGGGTAGCGCTGGGTGGATCGCGCGGGCCGGTTCCGATGCGCGGGGCGCTTGCGCTAAGGTGCGCCTCTGACCGTGAAGGGAGTCCCGTGAGGCTCCTACGGCCGGAAGGACCTGCTGATGGCAGAACGAGAACGCCGGATGACACGCCCCTACGGGGGCGTTTTCGTTGCCCGGTCAGAGGTGATGAACGCCGACGAGGTCGGACGGGCGGTCCGCCGGATGGCCCATGAGATCCTCGAGCGCAACGGGGGCATCGACAACCTCGTGCTGGTGGGTCTGCAGACCGGCGGGGTCGCTCTCGCAGAGGCGCTGGCGGTCGTGCTCACCGAGATCGAGGACGCCGACCAGGGCGGCGAGGCCGAACCGGTGGTTCCGGTCGGAACGCTCGACGTCGCGCTCTACCGCGACGACATCGGGATCCGTCCGGTGCTGCCCGAAGAGGTGACCGACATCCCCGTCGACATCGACGGCTGCGACGTCGTGCTCGTCGACGACGTGTTGTTCACCGGCCGCACCATCCGTGCGGCGCTCGACGCGCTGGTCGACTTCGGGCGGGCGAGGACCATCCAACTGGCGGTGATGGTCGACCGTGGCCACCGGGAGCTGCCGATCCGGCCCGACTACACCGGCAAGAACCTGCCGACACGCCGCGACGAGCTCGTGGACGTGTCGCTCACCTCGGTGCAGATCGGGGAGATGGCCAAGCAGTGAAGCGCGACCTGCTCACCATCTCCGAGCTCGGGCGCGACGAGATCGACGAGATACTCGACGTCACCGACACGATGATCGAGGTGAACTCCCGGCGCATCCCGCGGGTTCCCGCGCTGCGGGGGCGCACGATCGTCTCGCTGTTCTACGAGGACTCCACCCGGACCAGGATCAGCTTCGAGACGGCCGCGAAGCGCCTCTCGGCGGACGTGATGGGATTCTCGGTCGCCACGTCGTCGGCGAACAAGGGCGAATCGGTTCGCGACACCGTCGAGACCCTCGAGGCGATGGGTGTCGACGCCATCGTCGTGCGCCACCGGTCCTCGGGGGTGCCGGCGATGATCGCCCGTTGGGCCGAGGCGTCGGTCCTCAACGCGGGCGACGGCTGGCACGCGCATCCCACCCAGGCGCTGCTCGATGCCTACACCCTTCGCAGCGCCTTCGGCTCGATCGAGGGTCTGAAGGTCGGCATCGTCGGCGACATACTGCACTCGCGGGTCGCGCGGTCGACCACCGAGGTGCTGCTCCGCCTGGGCGCGGAGGTGACCCTGGTAGCTCCGCCAACCCTGCTGCCGCCGTCGCTCGGGCCATGGCAGGTGACCGT
>CAYVYG010000022.1:0-16123 GCA_964454385.1 uncultured Microthrixaceae bacterium | reverse complement strand
GCTGCGTCCGGCGCCACCCACCGCCGAGGTGGTCGCAGCCACCTTCGATTCGTTGAGTGCCGCCGGGGAAGCGGTCGCATCGGTCATGGCCACCGAGCGCCCTGCTGCTCTCGAGTTGATGGACCGTGCCGCGATCTGCGCGGTGCAGGACGTGGCACCGATGGGCCTGGACCGCTCCGCGGAGGCGCTGCTGCTGGCGAGCTCGGACGCGGGTGGTGGCGAAGCGGAGCGGATCGAATCGTGCTTCACCGCTGCCGGTGCCCGATATGTGGCCCGAAGCACCGACGCCGATGAAGCGGCGATGCTCATGACCGCCCGCCGCATGGCGATCCCGTGTGTGGAGCGACAGGGGACGGTACTGATCGAGGACGTCGGGGTACCGGTGCCGAAGGTGCCGGAGATGCTGCGCGCGGTGCAACGGAATTCGCAGCTCCATGAGATCTCGATCCCGGTGATCGGCCATGCCGGGGACGGCAACTTCCACCCCCTCGTCACCTACGACGCCGCGGATCCCGACGCCACGATGCGCGCCCAGCGCGCCTTCGACGACGTGATGCGCGCCGCGCTCGACCTCGGCGGCACGATCACCGGTGAGCACGGGGTGGGGATCCTCAAGGCCGCTCGCCTGGGAGCCCAGCTCGGCGACGACGTGATGGAGCTCAATCGGCGCATCAAGTCGGCTCTCGACCCAGCGGGCATCCTCAATCCCCACAAGTGGATCTGAACCAGGCTTTCACCAGCGCCTTCACCGGCGAAGTGCGCGTTGTGGTGCCCGGACGTCACGGCGCCACAGCGCGCAGTTGTGGAGGGGTTCAGCGGTGGCGCTCGAGGAAATCCAGGATCGCGGTGTTGAACACCTCGTTGCGGTCACCGGCGACCATGTGGCCGGCGCCTGCCACGTCCACGTACTCGGCGTGGGGGGCCCGGCGCAGGAAGTCCTGTGCGCCCTGGGTGCTCAACAGGTCGCTGCGGCGACCCCGGACCAACAGCGCGGGTAGCTCGAGCGCCTCCGCGGCACGGTCGAGCCTGTTCGGCTGGACCACCGAGGCACGGGTCTCGTCCGCGGAGCCGAACTTGCCGGTGACGAAAGCCGGATCCCAGTGCCAGTACAGACGGCCGTCGTCGCCCTCGCGGAGGTTCTTGGCTAGACCGCTCAGGTTCTTGGGTCGCGGGCGGTTCGGGTTGTAGGCGGCGATCGCGTCGGCCGCCCCCTCGCGCGTGGCGAACCCGTCGAGGTTGGCGGTCATGAACGCCCCGATGCGCTTGCGGCCACCCGGCTCCAACCGGTTGGCGATGTCGACCAGCACCAACGCACGCGCGACGGATCGCTGGTCCGGTGCCTCGGTGATCGCAGTCAGCGCGGAGAGCCCACCGAGCGACGCCCCGACGATCACCGGCGCGGAGTCCATCGAGCTCACCAGTGCACCGATGTCGTTCGCGAAGGCATCCAACGAGTAGTCGCCATCGGGATCCCAGTCGCTGTCGCCGTGGCCGCGCAGGTCCACCGACACCGCACGCCAGCCGGCGGCAGCGAGCACCTTGTGGGTACCCGACCACGAGTGGCGCGTCTGTCCGCCGCCGTGCAGCAGCATCACGGTCGGGCCGTCCTTTGGGCCGTCGATGTCCGCTGCCAGACGGATCCCCCCGGATGCTTCTAGATAGGTCGTCATCTGGGACCGACGATATCGTCACCATCACCGCCGGCCTGCCCGATCTCCCCGATGTCAGCGGTCGACTCCTGTGGCCCGGGGTCAACCCCTGTGGCCCGAGGCGTGCCGGGACAGAGGCCTGACACGCTGCCTGGGTTCGGGTAGGCGACGGGTCAGCGACATACCCAACGCGATGCCCGCGGCGATCGCCGCGGCTATGCCGAGTGCCCGGATGAGCAGCTCGTTCGCGGTGTCGGGCTCACCGGAGGTCAGCGCGGCCATGGCCAGGTAGGTGATCAATCCCGGCGCCAACACGAACAGCGTCGTGGTCGTGAACATGATCGGGTTGGTGCGCTGGATCCGCGCCATGATCTGGGCGCCGACCCCGATCGTGAGCGCCGCGACGAAGATGCTCGGCGGGAACGTGGCGGTGGTCTCGGGCATCGCCCAGTTGACCGACCAGGCGGCGAGAGCGACCACGGCGACACCGGGGGCGAATCGCATCGGCATCGTGCGCGACAGGGCGAGGCCGACTGCTGCAACGGTGGCAGCGAGTGCCACCACGGCCGTTGGGATGATGACCGGGTCCGCGGTCGACTCGATCCCGAGGTGGTCGACCAGTGTGAGCACGCTCACCGCGCCGAGGGCCAGCCCGGCGGTCTCGAGCGCGACCTGCAGTCCCTTCGCCATTCCCGACAGGGGTGCTCCACCGAGCCAGTCGGTGACGCTGGCCGCGAGCGCTCCTCCGGGCAACAGCGGGTACAGGCCCCCGACCATCGCAGGGGTGAGCACGATCGGCCAACCCAGGTACGCGACGGTGGCCGGCGCGGCGATCGCGACCGCGGAGGAGAACGCCACCCCGAAGAACTCCGGTATCCGGCTGCGTGCGAGGGGAGTGATCACGAGCTGGATGATCAGGGCGCCCACGAGACCAGCGGCCATGCCCATCCACCCGCCGCCTGCGAACGCGATCCAGCCGGCCACCGAGATCAGGTAGAACAGCGAGTTGAGCCAGCGTGGGCGACTCGGAGCCTCGGTCATGATCCGGGCGAGCTCGCCGGTGGCGGTGGCCGGGTCGGCCTCGCCGGTCTCGACGCGCCGGATGAGGTCTTCGACCTCCGCGAGCAGGTCGAGTCGCACTTCGCTCATGTCGATGACCTTCACCATGGTCATCGGCGCGTCCATGCCATCTCGCACCACGCTGAGAATCAGCTGGTTCTGGGTCACCGCCACCTCGCACTCGGAGAGCTCGAGCGCGGTGGTGAGCCGGCGGACCGAGTCCTCCACCTCCGAGGTCGGCGCGCGCGATCGCAGCATCGCCTCTCCCACGGCCATGGCTGCGACCATCACCTTGAGGGCGTGGTCGTTCGAGCCCGGGGGGTACCCCCTTGGACCGTTGTCGGGTGTACTGCCGGGTGTGCTGGGGGCAGCCATGGATGCCTGGATCCCTGCTTCCGGGCGGTTCACCAGCGCAGGATCGCCCCGATGCCCTCGGCGGGTCCACCGTGGCGGGGCACGAAGCGGACCTTGGCGTCGCTGCGAAGCGCACTGCGGATGGCGATGTCGACCAGGCGGGCCTCGGTTGCCTCGGCTTCGGGAGTTAGACCTGTCGTGTCGCCCACGCGGGCCGAGCACCAGGTGCCGGCCAGGTCCACCATCGCGCGCCGGTCGTCGCGCGGATCATCGTGGATCAAGAGTGTGTCGACACGTCCCATCGCGAGCGCTTCGGTTGTCTGGGGGGCGCCGTCCGCGCCGCGGCCGGTGCCACAGGCGTCACGATGGGCCTCGATGATCGCGCGGGTGTCGCGTGCGACGAGATCCGCGGTGGCGCGCACGGTCTCGGTGGCGATGCGCTCGTCTGACTGACCGGTCAGGTCATGGGTGAGCGCTGCGATGTCCCGGGGCAGGTGCTCGTGCAGGAAGCCGACCGCTCGCACGTCGCCCGCGACCGCGATCAACCTCGCGTGCGTGTCACGGGCCACCTTGGCGACCACATCCGCGGTCTGCGCGGCGTTGGACTCCCACAGGTTCTCGGCGCGCTGTTGGAATCGACGCTGGGACCAACCTCCGGGTTGGCCCCGGTGGATGAACTCGGTCTCGCCCTCGACGTCGAGCGAGCGGACGAGCGAGCCGGCGTCGATCGCGAGGATGTCGGCTCCGGCGCGGTCGGCGATGACGATCACGTGGGGAACGGATCGCTGGCGGCTCTCGAGCAGCGCTCCGAGGCGGGGGAGCGTGTCGAGCGCGACTAGGTCCTCGCTCACGTCGTCATCGAGGAACTCCACGAAGGTCTCGGCCCCGGGGCACTGGATCAGCACCACCGAGGATCCCTCGCCATGGTGCAGCGCCGATGCGGTGCGGTCGAGGCGCTCGAGCTCGGAAGGATCCATGCCGGCGCCGGAGAGCTGCTTGCGGGCGCGCTGCCAGGTGGCCTCGAAGCGCTTCGCTGCATCGGCGAGAGCGCTCGGCGCGCTGAGCACAACCGACGCGACGGGCCCCGCACAGGTGATCAGGTCGTTCAATACGGTCATGGGAGAACCGTAGCGGCCGACACCGCTGAGTTGGATAGGGTCTCTGGCGGCGTCTTCAGATGCGTGGGGGATACCGCTTCGAGGTCTGACCCGTGTGTTCTCAACCGGCCTTCGCCTGGCAGCTCAGACACCGTGGGGCCGCTGGGAGCGCCTCCAGGCGCTCCGCTTGGATCTGCTCACCGCAGTCGACGCATATCCCATAGGTGCCGTCGTCGAGTCGCGCGAGCGCCGCCTGGATGTCCGCCAGCGTCTCCGACGCCATGCGATCGAGGTGCTGGGACAGCTCCTTGAACTCTGCGATCGTGAGGTGCTCGGTCTCACCGGAGCCGTCCGATACTCCCGAAGGGCCTTCCTCGACCTCCCCGTGACGGGCCTCGACGGAATCGAGGATCTCGTTGCGCTCCTCGATCAGCTGCGCGCGTATCGCGTCGTGGTCGGGCGTGCGCTGCGGGTCGGCGGTGTCCATTGTCATCTGTCTTTCCTTCGATTGATCCTGGTCTGCGAAGGCCAGGTCCGTGCCAGCCGGTCCGCATACCTGCCGTCCCCGTTCCGGATCGCAACCAAACATCGTGTGGTTGATATCGGTCCTGGTGATTCGGTATCGGTTCTGGTGATGCGGTGTCGGTTCCGGTGGGCTGGTGGCGGTGACCACACGTCGATACGCCGATGTTCGCGGTCGTCGGGTGCTCTGTCGGTGGTTCCGATCGGGGGGCTCCGACCAGTCGGGCGGCCGACTGGTCGGGTGGAGCTACATGATACCGGTGTTATTCTGGGACGGTCGGGCAATTAGCAGAGCTTATTCCACATCCTCCGTTGGACGATACGGACGATACGCGGTGTGTGCAACCCATCGGCACGAAGGAACTCCAGATGAAGCAGACATCAGGAATCCCCACCTTCGACGACTTCATCGAGGGTGGCTTCGGTCCGGGGGACAACGTGGTCTGGCTCGCCCAGAATCGCAGGGATCTCGACCCCGTGGTCGGCGCGTTCCTTGCAGTTCGGCCGGATTCCCCCGGAGACGGCCCGGTGGTGCGCCGCCACATCTGCCTGGGTGACCCTTCCACGTGCGGACATCCGGAGCGCTTCGGCCCCGAGCTGGTGGTGCACCCCCTCGCCGGGCGCTCCGACCCCGTGGGCGACGGCAACGCGGCTGCTCTCAGAGCGGAGTTCGAAGCGGTTGTCCTCGCCGACGACCTGGGCGTGGGCGCGCGTGTGGTCGTGTCCACCCTCGACGACCTGGTTTCGCGATTCGGGGCCGAAGCGACCGTCGACATCTACCGGCGCACCTGTCCGCGCCTGTTCGATCGTGGAGCCATCGCGTACTGGATCGGGAGCCGCGAGCTCGTCGGTGCCCTGGTCAGCGAAGGGGTCACCAGAATCGCGCAGTGCGTCTTCGAGCTGCGTGAAGGGCGCCTCCGAGTCGTGAAGGCCGAGGGCCGATCCAGCTGGCTCCAGGGCGCGATGGTGGATCTCGATCTCTCCGGTGAGTGGCCGGTGGCTTCGCGCGAGCACGCCGTGGGGCGTCTGGGCGAAGGTCTGCGTCGAGTGAGGGCCGACCGCGGGCTCACCCAGGCGCAGTTGGCCGAGCTGGCCGGCGTCACGCCCGCGGCGATATCCCAGGCCGAGACCGGACGTCGTGGGCTCTCACTCGACACGATCGTCCCGCTGGTCGACACCCTCGGGCTCGGTCTGGATGACCTCCTGGGTACGGGACGCAGGCGCGGGCCCTTCATCGCGCGGCCCGACCGCAGGCCCGCATCGAGTCGTTCGGCGGTGTTCGACGATCCCGATGCCGGGCCCCTGGTCCAGCTGGTGGAGCTGGCTGGCGGACAGACCGGGGGAGTGCCGATCGCGGGTCGTGGGACCGAATTGGTGTTGTGCATAGACGGCCTCGTCATGGTCGACCTCGGCGACACCAACCCTGTGCTTCGGGCGCGCGATGCCCTGATGGTGACCGAGAGGTCGGTGGTCTCGTTCACGAACCTCGGCGAGTCGCCGGCGAGCCTGTTCTGGATCTCGACCTAGCTCACAGCCGGACCGCCGCTGCGCAAGGCGCATGTTTACGGCGCCCGTTCACCAGCGGGAGCGGGATTCCTCCGCGAACCCGAGTATCCCGTCCACCTCGTGACGGTCGCCTGCATCGGTGGTCAGGTGTCCCGACCACCTGCCGAAGACCTGGTGAACCTCGGTGCCCATCACGACCGCCTCGACCCGGGTGTGCTTGTCGTAGGTCGGCTCCAACGTGACATCCAGGGTCCCGTCGGGGTGGCGGACCCGCCACGGTCGCATCGGATCTTCCCAGTCTTACTCCCAGTCTAGCTCGGCGCCGATGTTCGTGCCCCGGCCGCCGACGATCACGCCGTTCTCGGTGAAGCCGGTCCCCTCGGTCCAGCGGGCCCCGAACTGCAGACCCACGACCGCGCCGTCGGTCGCCGTACCGGCACCTCCGCCCCAGTTCCAGCGCGTCCGGTAGGGCCATCGGCCTCTTCCCACGTCGAGGACGCCCCAGGCCTCGCCCGCGTCGCCGGTGCCGATCTCGTGGGTCACCTCACCGACGCGCAGCGTGCCATGTGCCGGGCGGGCCTGGTGCTTGGAGGTGAACTGGAACCGCCTGCGCGACCAGGGGATCACCACGTTGAGCGATTCGTGTCCAGGCGGGAGCCCCACCATCACGTCGAGCGAGGCGCTTCGACCATCCGCCTCTTCCCAGTGAGCGACCAGGTGCGTTCCACCATGCTCGTCGGGGGGATGCTCGTCGGGGGGATGCTCGTCGGGGGGACGCACCTCGGTGATGCGCACCTCGCTGTGGCGCCCGCGGCGTGACAGAGCCGTGGTGCCGGGGCGGTCGGGCAGCTCGATCCCGCGTGCCAGCGCGACGTTCGCATCGCGTCCACCGGACTCGCCGCTGGTCAGGTCCACCCACCAGATCGAGGCCATGCCGAGGTAGTCGACATCCGCATAGGTGATCGCGAGCGCCAGATCCCCGGCGAGCACCGCCCAGTAGTCCCATCGCTTCGTTCGACCCCACACGCCGCGCAGGTTGCAGTCGTGCAGGGGGGTCCGCGACCAGCCGACAGCGTCGATGTTCAGTTCCCGCCCGCTGCGGTCGCACAACTCGACCGGTTCGGTGATCTCCCGCTCGTGTGACTGTGGCTGTCGGGTCCGGTCTGCGCTGGGCTCGGTCATCATCCCGGTAAACTAGACAACTGCTGGAGCACCGACTGCGCCGGTTCGGCTGGTGGGTTCTCACCCGGGTGGCTCGAGTGCGGCCTCGAACACCGCCAACACGTCGTCGCTGTAGACCCGGGTGCCTGCTTCGCCCAACTGCAACACCGACATCATCAACGAGACGATGATCGCCACTGTGCCGTTGCCCACCGCGCCAGGATCGATGTCCGTGCGCACCGTGCCGTCCAGCTGACCCGCGCGGAGGCGGTCGGCCACAGCCTTGGAGAGCTCGGCGAGAGCGGGAAGCTCGACGACCCGGTTGGTGACATCGGGTTCCAGGCCCGAGAGCACCCTGCGGGCCAGGGGGTGGGACCCGGTTGCGCCGACCAGGGTGAACACCAGCTGGGCGCGCCAAGCGGTGTCGCCGGGGTCGTCGGTGACGTGCGCCAGGCCTTCGAGCAGAACCCCGGCGGTGTCCTCGTCCAGCGCGGCGGTGAACAGATCGGCCTTGTCGGCGAAGTAGGTGTAGGGGACGCTGCCACCCACACCGGCGTCGCGGGCGATGTCGGCGACCGAGGTCGCCCGGTAGCCGTCGCGACCGAAGCGCTCGATGGCGGCGAGCAGCACGGCCTCCCTGGTCTGCTCACCCTTGGTGAGCGGGTTCCCGACGCTCGGTCGAACCATCCCGGTAGCCTAGCGAAATGAGAGATTGAATGAAACTCTCATTTATTCTAGGGTTCGGAGATGGAACAGGCGATGGAACATCTCGACGTCGTGATCGTCGGCGCCGGGCTGTCGGGCATCGGTGCGGCCCACCACGTGCAGAGCGAGTGCGGTTGGGCCGAGTACGCGATCCTCGAATCACGCGGATCGATCGGAGGGACCTGGGACCTGTTCCGCTATCCGGGCATCCGGTCGGACTCCGAGATGCACACCCTGGGCTATCCCTTCCGGCCATGGGCCGGCGAGAAGTCGATAGCGGACGGTGGGTCGATCCGCGACTACATCGTCGACACGGCCGAGTCCGCCGGCATCACCTCGCGCATCCGGTTCCATCAGCGGGTGGTCGAGGCGCGCTGGAACACCGACGAGGCGCGCTGGCACCTGATCGTCCAACGCATTCCCGAGGGTCTGTCGGACCGCGAGGTTCCCGCGGAGGGCTTCGCTGCCGATCCGAGCGGGGACCCGAACGGCGATCCAGCGAGCGCGCCGGAGGGTCGTCCGACCGAGACCATCGAGCTCACCTGCTCGTTCCTGTTCTCCGCCACCGGCTACTACCGCTATGACCGTGGCTACCTGCCGGACTTCGCCGGTATCGAGGACTTCGGCGGCGAGGTGATCCATCCCCAGTTCTGGCCCGAGGGCTTCGATGCGACCGACAAGCGCATCGTCGTGATCGGCAGCGGTGCCACCGCGGTGACCCTCGTGCCGGCGCTCGCGCAGCAGGCGGCGCACGTCACGATGTTGCAACGCTCACCCACCTACATGGCGTCCATCCCGGCGATCAACCCGGTGGCAACGGCTGCACGGCGCTGGCTCCCCGAGCGTCTGTGGGGACCGGGGCTCAAGTGGCAGAACGCGCTCACCACCCAGGCCAGCTACTCCCTGAGCCGCCGCTACCCCCGGTTGACGCGCAAGCTCTTCCTCAAGGGCGTCGCGATGAACCTGCCCGGCGACTTCGACGTCGAGAGGCACTTCAGTCCCCACTACGACCCGTGGGACCAACGCCTGTGCGCGGTGACCGACGGCGACCTGTTCGCGGCGCTGAGCGACGGCTCGGCGTCGATGGTCACCGACACGATCGAGCGGTTCACCCGCACCGGGATCCTGTTGTCATCGGGTGAGGAGCTCCGCGCCGATGTGGTCGTCACCGCCACCGGGTTGGATCTCCTTTTCATGGGAGGCATGAGCATCAGCGTCGACGGGGAGACCGTCGAACCGTCGGAGCGGCTCACCTACAAGGGCATGATGCTCGAGGGGGTCCCCAACGCAGTGACGATCGTCGGTTACACCAATGCATCGTGGACCCTCAAGGCCGACCTGAGCATCGCCTACGCGTGCCGGTTGTTGAACCACATGCGCGAGCGGGGCCTTCGCCAGTGCACCCCGGTGAACCGATCGGGTGCGACCGAGACCGCTCCCCTCCTGGATCTCTCCTCGGGCTACGTGCAACGGGCCCTCGACCGGTTCCCGCTCCAGGGGAGAGTGGACCCCTGGCAGATGCACCAGAGCTACATCCGTGACATCAAGTCGATGCGACCCGAGAACCTCCACGACTCGGCCATGGTGTTCTCCAATCCCCAACCCGGCGGGGACGTCCCCGGGAGGACAGCCCGCAGTGCCGGGACGGGCAGGGAGCGCCCGGGAGGTTCGCGCGCCCCGCTTCGTGAGCTCAGCGGTCGTGTCGCCGCCATCACCGGAGCCGGATCGGGTATAGGCAGGGCTCTCGCGGTGCAGCTTTCACACGAGGGCGTCCACCTCGCCCTGGCCGACCTCGACGAGCCCACGCTCGCTGAGACCGTCACCCTCTGCGAGGGAGCGGGCGTGAAGGTGACCTCGCGCCGCTTGGACGTTGCGGACCGCGACGCGGTCTTCGCCTGGGCCGACGAGGTCGTCGCCGACCACGGCGCTGTGAACCTGGTGTTCAACAACGCGGGCGTGGCCATCGCGACGAGCATCGAGGGCACATCCCGTGAGGACTTCGAGTGGTTGATGGACATCAACTTCTGGGGTGTGGTGAACGGTACCCAGGCGTTCCTTCCCAAGCTCCGCGAAGCCGGGGTGGGCCACGTGGTCAACCTCTCGAGCGTGTTCGGTCTGGTGAGCATCCCCAGCCAGGGCGCGTACAACTCCTCGAAGTTCGCGGTGCGTGGGTTCACCGACGCGCTGCGCATGGAGCTCGAGATCGAGCGATCCGGGGTGTCCTCCACCACGGTGCACCCCGGTGGCATCCGAACGAACATCGCGCGCCGGGCTCGCACCAACGAGTCGTTCGCTGCGTTGGGAGGCGACCCGTCGTCCCTGGGCGACGCGTTCGACCGCATCGCGAGGACATCCCCGGAGAAGGCTGCCTCGAGGATCATCGACGCGGTGCGCCGGGATCGTCGCCGGGTCCTCGTGGGAGCGGACGCAGTCGTGATCGATCTGATCTCGCGGCTTCCCGCCGGGCTCTACCAGCGGGTGCTGGTGAGAGCGTCCAGACGCAACGTCCTGGGCGGCCCAAAGCGCCATGGGTGACTCGACCATGGTGTGTCAGTCAGCCGGCGTTGATATGACGCTGGGTGACTCGGCACCTGTGCGTCAGACGCGGGTGAACCCCAGCATCCCCGTGGCACTGAACCCGCTGCGCATCCGGGATGCGGTCAACCCGGATCGGGGTGCGTGAGGGCGATCGGATCGACCACCGAGTCGAACAGCTTCTCGTCGACCCCTCGACGCAACGCCGCCTCGCGCAGCGACAGGTCCTCTCGCACCGCCAGGTGGGCGATCGCAGCTGCTTCGTCGTAGCCGATGTGGGGCGCCAGCGCGGTCACGAGCATCGCGGAACCCGCTACGTGACGTTCGATCACCGCCACGTTCAACTCGGTGCCGCTCACCATGTGCTCGGTGAAGCACCGGGCGCCGTCGGCGAGCAGCGTCATCGAACGCAACAGGTTGGAGATGACCACCGGACGGAAGGTGTTGAGCTCGAGGTTGCCCTCCTTGCCGGCCATCGACACCGCGGTGTCGTTGGCCATCACCTGGATGCATATCATCTGCACGGCCTCGGCCTGGGTGGGGTTGACCTTGCCGGGCATGATCGAGCTACCGGGCTCGTTCGCGGGCAGGCGCAGCTCGCCGAGGCCGGTGCGGGGACCCGAGCCGAGCCAGCGCAGGTCGTTCGCGATCTTGAACAGGCTCACGGCGGTGTTGCGCAGTCCACCCGAGGCACGAACCGATGCATCGAGAGTTCCCAGGGCGGTGAACTTGTTGGGCGCGGTGACGAGCTCCTCGCCGGTCATCTCCGCCAGCTCACCGGCCACGGCCTCGGCGAAGCCCTCGCGGGTGTTGAGCCCGGTTCCGACGGCGGTGCCGCCGACGGCTAGCTCGCGGAGTCCCGCGCAGTCGGCGACCAGGGAGTCGCGCGAGTCGCTCAGTGCGGCCGCATAACCCGACCACTCCTGGCCGACGGTCAGGGGAGTCGCGTCCTGGAGGTGGGTGCGACCGATCTTGACCACATCTGACCACTGCCGCGACTTCTCCCAGAGCGCATCGATGAGTGAGTCGAGCGCGGGCAGCAGCCTCTGGCGGAGCATCAACTGCGCGGAGAGGTGCATCGCGGTCGGGAAGGTGTCGTTGGAGGACTGCGAGGCGTTCACATGGTCGTTGGGATGCACCGGCGATTTGGATCCGAGCTCACCGTCGACGAGCTGGATGCAGCGGTTGGAGATCACCTCGTTCACGTTCATGTTCGTCTGGGTTCCAGAGCCCGTCTGCCAGATCTGCACCGGGAACTCGTCGTCGAGACGTCCCGATGCCACCTCGCCCGCGACCCTCGCTATCAGGTCGGCCATCGGTGCCGGGATGTCGCCGTTGCGGCCGTTCACCCTCGCGACCGCCTGTTTGAGCAGGCCGAACGCGTGCACGACCTCTATCGGCATGCGCTCGGCTACGCCTCCGATCGGGAAGTTGACGATGGCCCGTTGGGTCTGCGCTCCCCAGTAGCGGTCGGCCGGCACCTCGACCGGGCCCAGGCTGTCGCTCTCGGTGCGTGTCCCATCCGCGTCCAGGCCTATCGGTCGCTCCACGACGGTGAACTCCGCAGCAGGGTCGTTCCCGTCGGGGACAGCAGGGTCGTTCCCGTCGGCGTTGTTCTCATCGGGGGGGTGCACACCCCGACCGTAGGTCGGCTCCGCACCGAGGTGTTGGCGAGGCGCGCTGAGTCACCGGAGCGGAGTCACCGGAGCGGGGTCACCGGAGCGGGGTTGCCGAGGGCTCCCGCTCAGTTGCGCGATGCTCGTTGCGCGATCGCGCGGAGGCTGGGCCAGGCCGAAGCGAAACCGGGGTGCAGACGAAGGCCGGCGACCTCGCCCAGGGGGCACCAGCGGACCTCGTCGGTCTCGAAGTTCATCGACTCACCGAAGCGGTGGGGCACCTCGATCACCACGGTGGTGTAGCGCCAGTCAGCTGCAGGTTCGAACACGTGCTCTCCCAGCTCCGTGTGGGGATGCGGCGGCGCACCCACCTCCTCGCTCGCTTCGCGCAGCGCGGCCTGCACCGTGGTCTCGCCCTCGTCGATCGCTCCGCCGGGACAGGACCAGGTGCCTCCTTCGTGCGCGAGCGCCGAACGCAGCTGCAGGAGCACCTCGGGGCCGTCGCTGCCCGGCACCACGAAGAGCACGCCGGCGGCTCCGAAGCGCCCCCAACGGATGTGTCCGTCGCTGCAGCGCAGGAACCCGTCGCCAGAGCGCCGGGTCCGGTCGCTCGCAGCCGGCGCCGGGTCGCGACGCGAACCCCGGGGTGCCGGATCGGTGCGCTCTGCCATGACGAGGATTCCAGCACACCGGGCGCTGCGGGGTGATCCCTGTGCCGGATGATCAGCCCTGTGCCGGATGATCAGCCCTGTGCCAGCGCTCCGCTGTCCGCCAGACCGTCGAGCAGCAGGTGGAAGTAGACCATGCCGGCATAGGGATGCCAACGATCGACGATCGCGAGTATCTCCTCACGATCCGGTCCCGCAAGCAGCCCGAGGAACCGCTGGAGCTTGTTGCGCGCCCCGACATCGTCCGCGGGGTACACCTCGAGGTGGCCCAGGCCGCGCAACAGCGTGTACTCGGCCGACCAGCGCCCGATCCCCCGCAGTGCCATGAGAGCCTCCGTAGCGCAGGCGCGGTCCATCGCCTCGAGGTGCTCGGCCTGGAGCGCGCCGCTCGCGACCGCCTCGGCGGCCCCGAGTAGATGCTCCGACTTGGCGGTGCTGAAGCCCAGGTCGCGCAACTCGGCGACGTTCAGACCCGCGATCGCTTCCGCGGTCGGGAACGCACGGGCGACGTCGGTTCGTCCAGGCCCCGGCGCTCCGTGGGCGTCGGCGAGCCGGTTCAACAACTCGATGCCGACCTCCAGACTGAGCTGTTGGTTCGCGATCGCGTTCGCGAGTGCTTCGAACAACGTGGGGAAGCGCGGAGGGTGTACTCCAAGGAACCGAGTGGCCAGCGGAGCGAGCAGTGCATCCTGTGCCGCCAGTTCGTGGAAGCCGCTGAGATCGACACCGGTTCCGAGCAGTCGTGTGACCAGTGCCGCTGTGGTATCCACTCGGTGGGTGGTTACCGCTGTGGCCATCTCCACCGTCACGGTCAGCTGCGAAGCGCCCGAGGGTGAGCTGTGATCCGATGCGGACCCCGTCACCACGACGGTGGCCGCTTCGCCATCGATGAGAAGCGCACGGCTGTAAGAACCGCCGCGGTCGGGGTTCCACCGGTCCACCCGGTTGCTTCCCCGACGGCGCAGCGCCCACGCCGTCAGGTCCAACCGGAACGCCCCGGTGGTCACCAGCTCGAAGGACCGATGGTGTCCGTCCATTCGCACCCGACGCTACCGCGCCCCACCAAGCACCCGATCGCCACCCCATCGGCGGGGCTGTGCTTCGGACGCCATGGGTGACGACCCCCGGTTCGGCGGGCAACGTCGCGAAGCAGTTGACCCGGTCGAGCGCGCGGAGTTGGATCGCTCACATGGAACGAACGCAGGTCGAGATGACATCGGGGCTCGCCGAGGATGGAACCGGCGAGGCGGCCGACGAGACGTCCGGGGACGCAACCGGTGATGCCGCCGGGTTCTCCGAGGCACCGGAGCTGGCGGTGTCGCAGTGGTTCAACACGTCCGAGGAGGTCTCACTGGCATCGTTGCGGGGCGAGGTGGTTGTGATCGAGGCCTTCCAGATGCTCTGTCCGGGGTGTGTAAGTCATGGCCTGCCCCAGGTTCAACGGGTGCAGGCCGCGTTCGGTGACGAGTTGACCGTGCTCGGGCTGCACACGGTCTTCGAGCACCACGACGCGATGACCCCCACATCCCTCGAAGCGTTCCTGCACGAGTACCGCATCACCTTTCCCGTCGGTGTCGATGTGGCCGGCGACGGCACGCCGCTGCCCGAGACGATGACCCGCTACGGGCTGCGTGGCACCCCCAGCCTGTTGATCGTCGACCGTCGGGGCCGCCTGCGGCTGAACGCGTTCGGTCAGGTCGACGACATGGGCCTCGGGGCAGTGCTCGCACGGCTGATCGACGAAGCACCACAGGGCCCGTTGTGAACAGCGCTTCATCGGAGAAGCGGGGGACTCCGGTTCCCACGCGTCGCGAGCCGCCAGCGTTCCGTCGGGCGAAGGTGCGCGGGATCAGCGATCTCACACCCCGCATGCGGCGGCTCGTTCTCGGAGGGCCGGAGCTTCGGGGATGGCGGATCGACGAGCCGGCGGCATCGGTGCGCCTTCTGCTGCCCGCAACCGACGGCGGGTTGCAGATGCCCCGGTGGACGGGCAACCAGTTCGAGTCGACCGACGGCTCGAGGGCGCCGATCCGCACCTTCACCCCGCGTCGTTCCGACTCCGGTGCAGGGGAGCTCACGATCGACATCGTGTTGCACGAATCCGGTGCGGCATCCGACTGGGCTGCCGGCGCCGAACCGGGTGACGAGCTGGCCGTGTCCGGGCCCGGTCGGGGATACACGATCGACACCTCGGCAACCGGCTACCTGTTGGCAGGCGACGAGACCGCGATCCCCGCGATCAGCCAGCTCCTCGAGGAGCTTCCCGCCTCGATGCCGACCACGGTGATCCTGGAGATCGCAGATCCCTGCGCGCGTCTCGCACTGCCGGCCCGAGGGAGCCCGGAGGTCACCTGGGTGGATCTCGCGCTGGGAGCGGATCCAGGCGACGCGCTGGTAGGGGCGGTGGCTTCGCTCGAGGAAATCCCACCCGCGGTGTGGGTTGCCGGTGAGGCCGCCGCGATGCAGCGGATCCGCGCCCACCTGTTCGACGAGCGCGGCCTGTCGCGTGCCGAAGCGACCGTGCGTGGCTACTGGAAGCAGGGCCGCTCGGCAACGTGAACCCGCGCGCGTCTTTCCGGGTGACCTGCCGCTGGGCTCTCTAACATGGCCGCGGCGCGCATGGTCAACCTCGAGTGCCGGTCCCGTGATCAGCTACCTCGAGCGGCATCCTGCGAACGTGCAACGGCTGACCACTCGAACCGGGTACCGGCGCCCCTGGACCGAGGAGCGAGATGAACGATCCCGACAACACCGAGTACCCCCACACACCGATACACGGACAGCGGAGCTTCCGTACCCACATCGATCCGACCCACTTCCCCGATGACGGCATGGCGCCCGAGGAGGCCTACGAGCTGTTGCACACCGCGTTGATGCTCGACGGGCGCGAGACGCTCAATCTCGCCTCGTTCGTGACCACCTGGATGGACCCCGAAGCCGAGCGCCTGATACACGACACGCTGCGCAAGAACCACATCGACCACGAGGAGTACCCGGCAGCATCGCTGGTGGAGGAGGCCTGCGTGCACATGCTCGGGGACCTGTTCAACGCGCCGGATCCCGCGGAGGTGGTCGGCGTGGGCACGATCGGTTCCTCCGAAGCGATCATGTTGGGTCTGTTGGCCCACAAGAGGACCTGGCGTGATCGACGGCGCGCCGGCGGGTTGGATGACACCAGGCCGAACGTCGTCTTCGGCGCCGAGACGCACGTGGTGTGGGACAAGTTCGCCAACTACTTCGACGTGGAGATG
>CAYVYG010000021.1:11093-16175 GCA_964454385.1 uncultured Microthrixaceae bacterium | reverse complement strand
TGTGTTCAAGAGCTAACTGGCACTAATCGGCCAACACTATTACAACAAAACAAACAAAATCATGTACGCAAACGCGTGTCCTGATTTTTGTTTGGTAACGAGCAAAACAAGATACAAAGAATGCAAACAAACACGAAGTACTGATCGCAGACGATCACTATACAAATCCACTAACAACCAACACCCACAAACACAGTGGTGTTGAACGAATAGTTTTGCGGGGGGCATAGCACTGGGGAAACGCCCAGCCTCCATTCCGAACCTGGAAGCTAAGCCCAGCAGCGGCGAAGATACTCCACCCCCAAGGGTGCGGGAAAATAGCAACCCCCCGCAAATCAAACAACAAAGGGAGAGGGACACCAAACATAAAGGTGTCCCTCTCTTTTTTGCGTTAACCCGTTCTTCACCAGCATCGCTAAAAACCCGGCTTTCCACGATCCGGTTTCGTCACGCGCCAGTGACGTGACTCTCATAGGCTGGGCCTACACGGTCGCCGCTTGGGGGCCACAAACTGACTACGACGTGACGCGCGCCAGGATGGTTTCATGAGCCCCGCAACTAAAGTGCCACTGAAACACCAACTGCTTCGCCGCAGAGTACCGGCAGGTGTGGACACTGAGGGCCTGCCAGCATCAATCACGCAAGTTGGAGTCAGGACAGGTTCGCTGCCAACTGATTCCGATCGGCCGTCCTCGAACCCTGGCATCGAAGCCATCGCCGCCGCTCACGAGCCCGGCGCCCTCAAACGTAGCCTCTCCACCTTCCACCTCACCATGATCGGCGTCGGCGGCACTGTAGGCACCGGTATCTTCTTCATCCTTTCTGAAGCGGTCCCCGAAGCGGGACCAGCGGTGGCGGTCTCCTTCCTTCTGGCCGCCCTCGTCGCTGGACTCACCGTCGTTTGTTACGCGGAACTGGCGTCGGTGATTCCGTCCTCGGGATCCTCCTACTCCTACACGTACGCAACCATGGGGGAACTGGCCGCATTCGCCGTGGGTGCCTGCCTGATCCTGGAGTACGGGGTGTCGGCCGCGGCAGTCGCGGTCGGCTGGTCTGAATACGTGGCTCTCCTCATCCACAACGTTTTCCACGTGGACTTACCTGCACGGTTGCTACACAGCCCGGAGTCAGGCGGAGTCATCAACCTGCCGGCAGTGATCCTAATCTTCATGTGTTTCCTCCTGCTCATGCGCGGTGCCTCTGAGTCTGCAGCCGCAAATACGATCATGGTTTTCATCAAGATTGGGGTACTCGTCGCCTTCTCCGCCGTCGCTTTCACAGCGTTCGAGGCCGACAATTTCGCCAACTTCGCGCCGCTGGGTGTCGCGGGGATCTCTGTTGCCACCGGATCCATTTTCTTCTCTTTCATCGGTTTGGACGCCGTGGCTACCACGGGGGATGAGGTGAAAGACCCGCAACGCTCGGTACCCAGGGCGCTCATCTTTGCCCTCGTCATCGTCACCAGCATCTACCTGCTGGTGTCCATCTCCGCAGTTGGCGCCCAACATTGGACCCTGTTCGCAGGGCAGCAAGCGGGCTTAGCCCAGATTGTCGAGGGCGTCACCGGAGCCACCTGGCCCGGCACCGTCCTCGCCGCGGGCGCTGTTATCTCCATTTTCTCAGTGACCCTGATTTGTCTGTACGGGCAGACCCGGATCTTGTACTCGATGGGCCGCGATGGCTTACTGCCGAAAGCATTTTCTCGGGTCAGCCCCGTGACGCATGTACCAACCATCAACACCTGGGTGGTGGCGGTGGCAGTGGCGATCCTCGCGGGCTTCCTTCCCCTGGGGCTGCTTGCTGACATGACGTCTATTGGAACCCTGTCCGCGTTCCTCCTGGTGTCCATAGGAGTGATTGTTTTGCGTCGGACCGCACCTAATCTGAAGCGCGGCTTCCGGGTGCCGCTTTATCCCGTGACCCCGATCCTGTCCATCATCGCGTGCCTTTACGTCATGACTAGCCTAGGTAAAATTACTTGGGCGGCGTTCGCAGTGTGGATGGGGCTAGCGCTTCTTTTTTACTTTGCCTGGTCGCGAAAACACTCTGAACTGCAAGGTATGGCGGAAATGGAAAGGAAATAGGAATGTCGAAAATTGCTCTGGTGCGCCCTCCGGGTCCACGGTTGAATGAGGGGTTGACGGATCACACTGAGAAAGTGGAGGTTGATCTGCCCCTGGCCATGGAGCAGTGGGAGGCTTACGTGGGTGTGCTCCAGGATCACGGTTGGCAAACCGTTGAGGTTGCCCCCGCCGATGATTGTCCGGATGCCGTGTTTGTTGAGGACACGGTCCTCATGTATAAGAATGTGGCGGTCTCAACCCGGCCGGGAGCGGACTCTAGGAAGCCAGAAGTAGCCGGGACCAGGGACATTGTGGCGGACTTGGGGTGCTCATTGAATCAAATTAAGGCTCCCGGCACCGTTGATGGCGGCGACATTTTGAAGATCGGCAACACCGTTTATGTGGGGCGTGGGGGACGCACGAACGCGGAAGGGATCGCGCAGATGCGGGAAATTCTGACTCCGCTGGGCGCAGATGTCGTTTCAGTACCTGTCACGAAGGTTCTGCATTTGAAGACTGCGGTGACGGCACTTCCTGATGGCACTGTCATTGGCTATCCGGACTATGTGGATAACCCGGAGCTTTTCCCGCGTTTCCTGGCGGTGCCGGAACCTCACGGGACGGCGGTCGTGTGCCTTGGGGGAGCGGACGTGGTGATGTCGGCCTCGGCCCCCCAAACCGCGGAAATGCTGCGGGATTTAGGTTACAACGTGACCACCACCCCCATGACGGAGTATGAGAAGTTGGAAGGCTGCGTGACGTGCCTGTCTGTGAGGGTGCGGGACCTGTACTAGGCCGGGGGATTCAGTCCCTGCCTACTCTGCTTCCCCCTCTAGGTCTTTCAGGAAATTATCCGCCCACACGCTAATCGGGTGGGTGTTCACCTGCCGCTGCAGGGCGCGCATCCGTTTGGAGCGTTCCGCATACGTGTCGGTCACCGCCTCCATGATGGTGGCTTTCATTCCGTCGAGGTCGTAAGGGTTCACCAAATACGCGCGTTTCAGCTCCCGCGCCGCCCCAGCGAACTCACTGAGAACGAGGGCGCCAGCACGCCCCGGGTGGCACGCAATGTACTCTTTCGCCACCAGGTTCATCCCGTCGCGCAGCGGAGTCACTAACATGACGGTCGCGATACGGTACATGGCGGCCAACTCTTCCCGGCTGAAGTTCGCATGCTGGTAGGAGATGGCTGGGCGGCCCACGCCTCCCACTTCAGAGTTGATCCGCCCCACCAGGAGATCTATGTCGTCACGCAGAATCTTGTATTGCTCCACGTCTTCACGTGAGGGTGTTGCGATCTGCAGGAACACGGAATCTTCCGGGTTCAAATCCCCGGCCGCAAACAGTTCCCCAACCGCCCGGACCCTTTGACGCAGCCCCTTCGTGTAATCCAACCTGTCTACGCCCAAAAGGATGTTTTTGGGGCGCCCCAATTCTTCAAACAGCTCCTCCGCCCTCACAATTACTTCCGGAGAGTTCGCCAGTTCCCGAAAGCCATCCACGTCAATGGAAATAGGGTAGGCGCGGGCAGTGCACTGGTGACCGTCAGGTACCTGCACGCTGCGACCCTCCACTTTCAGTTTGGTGCGCCTACGCACGAGGCGCAGGAAGTTCGCCGCCGCTTCAGGCACTTGGAACCCCACCAGGTCGGCACCAAGAAGGCCCCTGATGATTTCTGAGCGCCACGGGAGCTGCTCAAATAACTCAATCGGTGGGAAGGGGATGTGCAGGAAGAACCCAATCTTCAAGTCTGGGCGTAATTCCCGCAGCATTTGGGGAACCAGTTGCAGTTGGTAGTCCTGCACCCAGACGGTTGCGCCCGTGCCTGCCACGGCTGCTGTTGCCTCCGCGAAACGCTGGTTGACCCGCTGGTATGCGTTCCACCATTCGCGGTGAAACTCCGGGAAAGCTACCGAGTCGTGGTACAGCGGCCACAGGGTCGCGTTCGACATCCCCTCGTAGTATTCCTCCACCTCTTGCGCGCTTAGCTCCACGGGTACAACCTGGTATCCGTCGTGCTCAAACGGTTTGGCGACTTCATCGGGGACGCCAATCCACCCGATCCACGCGCCGCCTTTTTCGCGCATGAGGGGTTCGAGGGCGGTGACTAAACCCCCGGGCGCCGTCTGCCACGTTGCCACCCCGCCCTCGTCAGTCACGCGGTTCACGGGTAGGCGGTTGGCAACGACAACGAAGCGGGGGCCATTTTCAAGTTTTGGCACGGGTCCTCCTAGGTTCTGCCTCCACGCTAGCCCCCAAACGCGCGATAGTCACGCGAAACGGGGGAGGTGGGGTGATATCTTCACCCCTGGCGCTCCTGCCTTGAACATGGCACGGTGGAGGTATGAGTAACCAAACCTGGCGCGCCCACACTAACGTCGGTGCCGCCTTCGCGGAAGCCGTCGCTGCCCAACCCAAAGACACGTTGCTGGCCTTCGATTTTGATGGCACCTTAGCCCACATTGTGCGCAGGCCGCAGGATGCCCGCATGGTTGCGGCCTCGGCGGATGCGCTGGAGACTTTGGCGGACGCAGGCGTCCAGATTGCCATCATCTCTGGGCGCCCGGTGGACACGATCTTGGAACTGGCGGGCGCTCGGGGGCTCGCAGCCCTGAGTGACGCCATCATTTTTGGCCAATATGGCGCCGAGCGCCTCAACATGACCACAGGCCAGCGCCACATCCCCCAGCCACCAGACGGCATTGTGGAAGCAAAAGTGGAGTTAGAAGCAGCCATTGCAGGCTACCGCGGCGCTCACGTTGAAGATAAGGGCCTGGCGATTGCAGCCCACGTCCGTGAAACAGCGAACCCCGATGAGGTGTTCCGGCAGATCGAGGACGATGCACGCAGAATCGCCGCCGCTCACAACCTTACTGTGGAGCCGGGGCGTTACGTGTGGGAATTGCGCGGCGCCACTGTCACTAAGGGGGACGCGCTTAGGTCTTTGATTGAGGAGTTGCACCCCCGGGTGATCGCTTTTGCGGGTGATGATCTGGGGGACTTGGCGGCTATCGCGGTG
>CAYVYG010000021.1:0-10993 GCA_964454385.1 uncultured Microthrixaceae bacterium | reverse complement strand
CCACCTGCATTGTGATCTCCGGGTCTGAGGAAGCCCCTGAACTCAAAGATAAGGCCGACATCCTCTGCGACGGGCCGGACGGGGTCGCGGGGTGGCTGGAAACATTGTGTGCCTCCCTGAGTGGTCCAATGGCTTGAGTGGTCCGGTGGCCTAGTGGCTTGAGCGGTCCTGGCCGTCCCCTACCCCCACGTAACCCCGCCATCGGCGGACTTCGCCAGCGAGTCCCCTACCCAGAGCCACGCCGTCCCATCGGTAGCGGCAGCAATGGCGGTCTGCCCGGGAGCGGCGCCAGCAACGCAGCTGGAGGAGGTCACTGAGTGTCCCGCGCTCAACAGTGACACCAAGGTGCCCTCACATCCGGACGCGCCACTTTGAGCCAGTAGGATGGACTCCCCTGATGCTGTGATGCCTTCCGCTCCAGGGAAAGCCTCTGACAGAGCCCAGTTCGCGCCGGAATCCATAGTGGTGGCGACCCGTGTATCCACGCACAGCACGGAAGCGGAGGTGGTTGAGGAGGTGGTCAGCCGGGCCGCCTCACAGGGAACTTGGACCCCGCCGACGCCGGGAACGTTCACTACGGTCAGGTCAGTGGGGGAGATGTGCCAGGTTATCGCTGAGCCCTCGGTCACGGTGTCCCACTCCGTGCCGTAAGAGTAGGACTGCATGACCCGCATGGAGGCGCAGTCATCCCCGTCTTGTGCAGCGATGGTTACGAACCCATCGGTTCCACTGAGGATTCTGGCTGGGGAGCTCACCGCGCCGTACACCGTCAGATCCACGGCAGTCCAGGACCCGCCTCCATCTGCCGTATTTTCGATCACAGCCTGAGTTTCGGGGCATGGTCCGGCTACTGTGCGATAAGCCACATTTGCGTCCTGCACGCTCAAGATGCGTGACAGTGCAGGTACCACGGTGGCCCCCGTTGTTGCCGTGTCTTCGTCTGCCACTTTGTCGGTGTTCGCCGTGTCTTCGTCGGTCGAGGGCGACTGTGCCTGCACTGTCGAGCCCGCCTGATAGCCGGGGGTTTCACCAGCGTTGGGAACGGCTGCGCGCCCAGTTTTCAGTGCCATGAAAATGAGTATCAAGGTCACCAAACCCAAGGCGATGAGTCCGCCAATTGTCACCCAGTTGACGCGTTCGCCGTTTCTTGGCTTCATTGGTAACCTCCAGGTCAAGTCTGCTGAACCGATTCTATTACATGACTTTGTATTACAACTTGGCGTTATTCACACGTCACCTTTCTTAGTAGGCAGCTACGCTCTATAGGGTGAGGTTCAGGGTGAGCCTATCCGCAGCCCTGAAGCCGCGGTTGAAGGTGAAACGATTCCCTAAGAAGGAGCAGTAGCTGGTGAGTTTTGGACGTAAGGTTAGTGCAACGCCCCAACTGTCAACCCGGGATGCCCTGCGGATTCGGATGGCGGGTTGGGGTTCCGTGCTCATGGATTCCCTCTGCTGGTTCGCTGGTATCTCCATGGCCGCAACGCTGCGTTATGACTTCTCCTTCTCTCAGGTCTCCTGGTTTTCTCTCCAGCTTCTGGTCCTAGCGACCATTGTTGTACAGCTAGTTGTTGGCACCCTCCTTCACGTTTATACGGGGCGCTATTTAGTCGGTGCGTTTGAAGAGGTCCGCGCGGTTGCTTTCACCTTTGCTGTCACAGGGTTGTTGGTGTGGGCGGTGTCTTTGGGGGTTGGTCCGCGCCTAGGTATTCCTCGGTCTATCGTCCCCATTGCTTTCCCCATTGCTTTGATGCTTGCTCTGGCGCTGCGCTACTTGCTCCGGCTCACGTCGGAGAGGGAGAACCATCCACATGACACTGCCACCCCGGCACTGATACTGGGTGCCGGGTTTGTTGGGCAACGTCTGGCACGTTGGATGTCGGCGGATGCCGGTTCGACCTTCAAACCGGTAGGTATGTTGGATGATGACTTTCTGAAGCAAAATATGCAGGTTCGTGGGGTCCCCGTGTTGGGAACCCTGGATAATCTCCGTGACGTCGTCGCTGAAACCGGCGCTGAAGTGTTGGTTGTCGCAGTTGCGAAAGCCCCCGCTTCCCTTATGCGTCGCGTCCAGGATGCCGCCAAAGAAGCCGGCGTAGAAGTTAAAGTGATGCCCCCAATGGGGGAGGTTGTCAGTAAAGGCGTTAGTGGCTCTGATTTACGTGACCTTTCAGTCGATGACCTCTTGGGACGCGCCGTCATCGACACCAACGTGTCGGAGATTGCCGGGTACCTCACAGGTAAACGTGTCCTGGTAACCGGCGCGGGTGGTTCGATCGGTTCACAACTCTGCTTGGAGATTGCGAAGTTTGGGCCCTCCAAGTTAATGATGCTGGACCGGGATGAAACGGGCCTGCAGGACGTGCAGATCGGCACTCAAGGCAATGGACTTCTGAACTCGGACGCCGTGATCCTAGCGGACATACGGGACTCAGAGGCATTGCACAGGGTGTTTGCTGAACGTAGGCCTGAGGTTGTTTTCCATGCTGCAGCCTTGAAACATTTGCCGAGGTTGGAGCAGTACCCGGGCGAAGCATGGAAAACCAACGTCGTCGGAACGCTCAATGTTTAGCAGGCAGCCCAAGCAGTGAACGTGGAAACGTTCGTGAATATCTCCACCGATAAGGCAGCAAACCCGACTAGTGTCCTTGGCTACTCTAAGCGGGTGGCGGAGAAGATAACGTCCAACGCGGGCATGGAATGCGGGAGACGCTACATTTCTGTGCGGTTCGGAAATGTCATTGGTAGCCGTGGGTCAATGCTTCCAACTTTCACGCGTTTGATTGAGGAGGGGAAGCCCCTCACTGTCACTCACCCTGACGTAACCCGGTACTTCATGACAATCCCAGAAGCCTGCCAGTTGGTTCTGCAGGCCGGTGGTATTGGCAGTACGGGTGAGGTGCTGATTCTGGACATGGGTGAGCCGGTGAGAATCCTTGATATTGCTCAACGAATGATTGCTATGTCCGGTAAGCAGATAGATATAGTGTTCACGGGCTTACGTGAAGGTGAAAAGTTGGATGAGGTGTTGGTGGGTGATGATGAGGATGAGGCACGTCCGTATCACCCGAAGATTTCCCACGCACCCGTCACCCCGGTCAATGTGAAACAGTTGGATAAGGACCTGTGGGACATGGCGGTGCTCACCCGCAACACTAAAGCTGGGCATGAAGTATCTCCCGGCCACAGCGACGCCCCCACGCATGCGTCCTGAGACGCCACCCGGGGGTTGGGTGTGGCGTCGGGTTTGCCATCTGTCGGTCCGACGTGCCCCCTGCCGATGCGCCCCCTTCCCGTCCCTCCCCGCGAGATCGACTAGTTCTGCCAAATAACGGTGTTATTGATCTAAGAAGTGGCAGAGTTAATCGATCTCGCGGGGGAGGGGGCCGGCTCGGCGGGGTGGGCGTCAGGCCCGTATGACAGATCGGGCGACGGCCGCGGCAGCGGTGTACACGCCCTCGTGTCTCCAGCCCGTGCGCATTGCCCCCGCAAGCAGGTTGAGAGCATCCAGCGTGGGACTTTCCGCGGAGGGCAGGCGGTAAGGGTCTTGGGTGTCGCGCCAGTCAAGATCAAACAGGAGCTCGCTGATGCTCTCTTTCCACAGTTCAGCGGGTGTTTCGCTTGCAACGACGGCTAATGCCATCCATCCGGCCTGCCGGTCTGAGGGGGTTCTTCCTATCGGAAGTCGGCCGGTGATGTGCCGCAGGATCGCTTGAGGGTCGTCTGCACATTTTGCAGCAGCTCGCGTAGGCGCAATGCGACCCTTACGCACCGATACCAGCCCCAGTGCTTGAGCTGTCAGTCGCAATTGCGCGACCGGCCAAGTGAGAATGGCGGCGTCCTCGGCGCTGACCTCAGTCGTGCCGAAAGTGGATGGGTGGGCAAGTGTGGCGCGCAGACCGTTCGCGCCACTGTTCCGTGTCAGCTGGAGAAGGGACGCTAGCTCCTCGACAACCGGGACCGGCTCTGCGGCCACCTCTTTAACGGCCTCGTTCGCCTCGCCAACGTCGAACACATCGGGGCGGAGCGTGTCGTTGTAGTTGCTGCGCACCCAGTTGGCGAGGTCGGGCTGTCCAACACTTTCTCAACGCGTAGCACGTGTTTCCAGTCGTCGCCGAAGTCGTAGTCATACCAGAGCCGATCGCCCTCGTCCAAGTCAAACTGCGTGAGGAACTCAGGGGGATTCCGGTCGTTGCTGGTGCGGAAGCGGTGCAGGTGGGTGTCGGTCCACCCCATCGCAGCCTGGATTACCTCATGCAACCGCGGTAGAACGATGTCGCCGGGAACCTCGATCCGCCGCCACACCGGCGGCTTCGTGTTTTGCAGGTCAAGGCGGATCCGGAAACCCCGCACAACATCGGGGACGGGGAGGAAGGAGGCGGGGACGTACTAGGCGCATGGGATTGATCAGTCAACCATGTCCAAGTTTGACCCGTCTGGCAGCTCCAAATCGATCGTTGCAAGTACGTCCACAGTTTCGTCATCTAAGACGTAGATGGATCCCTTCACATTGACCAGTAAGGAGGGGTCGGCCCCACCCAACTCATCGGCTGGGAAGGTTAGCAGAACCTGTTCGGACTGGCCCGGATCAATGGTTTCACCGAAGCCGACGTTCATCCCCTTGCCGTTTACGCTAAAGCTTTCAACCACCTGGTTGAGCCAGATAGCTCTGTCGTAGTTGTTACGGACCTCAAACACGTAGCCCACGTCATCCAACCCGTCGACCGTGACTCCCTGCAGTGCGATGGTCACGAACTCATCACTGACAATCACTTCACCGGGCACAGCAGGAGAGGTTCCAGCCGGGCTCTCTTCGCTCTCTTCGCCCTCTTCGCCCTCTTCGCCCTCGGTTGAATCGGCGTCCTCGCTCTCAACCTCCGGGGCTGGCAGATCACCTGGCCTCATGAACACCAGGTTTTCATCCCCGTCGGTGAGAATCAGCTTTCCATCTTGCAGCAGAATGTCTGCTGCGGTGCCGTCCGCTTCAAAACTACCTTTCGAGTCGCTCACGGCTTTCCATGTGCCCTCCTCAATGTCGCCGGCCATATCCAAAACCGCAGAACCGTCAGACTTCAAATCCAAAGTGACGTTTACACCCAGTGTTGCAGCAAGGGCAAACTTGTCAGCATCAATCTCCCCATCATCACCGAAACCAATGAGGGTCCACTCTCCCTCAAATGCCGCGGTGTCCACGTTGCTTCCGCCACCACATCCAGCCAAACCAAAAGCTAACGCCAGCGTTGCCAGCAGCGCGGTGAAGACTCTTGTTTGTTTGGTCTTCACGGGTAACACCTTCTTCCTGTTAGACCAGTTCCTCAAGGTTGTGGAACCACCCCGCGGCGTCGTTGCCGCAAGAGGAACTTTTGTCCATCCAGCCTACCGGCGCCAGAAGTGTAAGCCCCCTTTTGGAAGACAAACTAGGCCGGATCAGGGATAATTTTGTACGCTGGCGAAGATCTTGGCTTTCTGCGGCCTAAAGTCCCGGATGGGGGAGGCTGGGGGAGGCGTGGGCCTGCGCCTCAAACCCACTACCAACAGAATTGCTCCCCCGAGCAGTGCACCCACCCCGACTCCAGAGATAATCCAGAACCACAACGGTATCGCCGCTTGGATGGTGACTGCATACGTTTCTCGCACCGAATTGACGCCGGTGTCAATCCCACCCAGAACCAGTTCGTGCTCACCCAACTGAAGGTTGGCGGGCAGTTCAACGACACCCTCAGCGATGCCCTCTTCATTTACGGGCAGTGAGGCGAGCATGAGCGGTGTTGAATGCAAACTCACGGTGAAGTCTGTGCCCGCCAGCAGGCCGTCGGCTCGTACATTGACGCTCCCGCTTTGGCGCAGCTTGAGCGGTTCAGTCAAAGACTGAACGTGGTCTGATGAACCGTAACGCCAATCCACGTTGAGTTTCTGCTCCGCTTGGAAAGTGGCGCGGTTTAGCGAAACCAAAATCGAATAATACCCAGGTGGTCCAAAGTCAGGCGGCAAAGTGCGCACAGGCGTGGTCCGAGTCGTTTGTGTCCACTCAATGATCGCATCAGCCCAAGCCTGGTAGCCGGCGGCATTAGGGTGCATCAGTTCCTGGGAAGGCTTATCATCGTTAGGCATCTTATCGGCCACTCTCCTTGCGACCACATCACCAAAATGAAGTGGAACGAAATACGGGTCATCATTGCAGATCGTGTGGTTCGGTTGGGCAAAATCAACAATGCTGTCGGCGAAGTAAATGGGATAACCTTTAGCGGCAAGCGATGAGACCGCGTTGCGAACCTGAGAGTTCAGGCCCTCCAGGATTTTCTTGCCAGCGCGGATCTCGTTAGCGTCAAAACCAAGGTTCTTCACGAACTCCCTTTTTAGGGTATTAGAACCCTGCGAATATAGACCCAAGTTAGAGAACTGTATGGTCAAAGATGAGATCACAGCCGCGTCGACACTGCCGCTTGGAACACCATTGCATTTTCCGCGCGACGGCGCCCAAAAAGGGTCCGGATACGGTGAGACAATGAGCGGCGCAATCTGGCCGCCCCGGCTCCTCAATGCCTCAGGAGTGTTCATCTCCCAAAGGATGGCTTGGTATGCACTTTCCAGACTTGAGCTCAAACCGGGCAGGTGTTGCCAAGCGTCTTTCAGGGCGCCCTCGCCGGACTTGCAGGTACCCAGATAGCATTGGCGCACAATATTGGCGAAACCGATGTCATTTCCCCCACTGGTGAGCACAACTGCGCCCGGAGGTTTGTCTGACGAGATGAGAGAGATTAAATCGGAAGTCTGAGTTCTTTCGACGCCGCTTTGTTTCGTGAGGTTGATGTTCGCCGTGACGGCCCCGGAACAGGCAATCAAACCGGATTTGGGTGCGCCGAGCCTTCCCCCATAAGAGAGCATTGATCGGTGGCAGTATGGTTCTTCTGGCTTAGTATTTCGTTTTTCTTTCTCGGTCGTTGATCTAGTTTCAATGTACGGGCCGGCCCCTTCCCCCGAAGAATAGGAGTCTCCGAGCACCACCACGGGCCCCTGGAGGCCCTGCAAGAGTGGGCCCGCGTCAGCAATGCTTAGGGGCTCATTGGTGACCCGGACCTCGCCCGATGTCAGCACCGCCCCGTCAGTTTCGGAACCCACCAGGATGCGCCACGATGCCTTCCCTGTCTGCTGAGAAGCCGCTGTTGCAGTCCACCAAATCCGCGCGCTCTTGCCAGGCCCGAGGACGGGTAGCTTCTTCTGCGGCGCCAGGATCTGCGGGAAAATTTGACGGGACTTGTCAGAGTCCATGGCGATAACTGCGGTTAGTCCGCTGATTTCCTCATTGGAGGGGTTGGTGATTTTCACGACAAACTCAGCGTTGCCTCCAGAGCGGATGCTGGTCGGCGCTGACACTTCAACTTCGACGGGTTTCGTGAGGTATTTGGCCAACTCATCGATGAGCTTTGACGATTCGTCCACGTCAGAATAGGTGCCGTCGGTGGCGTCGGCAATGCATTGCAGTTCCTCTTTTCCGGCACTGGAAATGTCGAAACCAATGGCGGCGACCTGAAGATCAAACCCGCTGTTAGCAAGTCTCTGTGCGACGTTGCACGGGTCGGGTCCACAGTTCGACTCGCCATCCGACACTAAGACAAGAGTTGCACTTTCAAAACCTTTGGAACGCAAGGACCGCACGGCCTCTTCAATTGCTGGCCCAGTTGGCGTTCCACCCGCTGCTTGGAGGGCGTTTATGGAGACGATCACGTCATCAGCGTTTGGGTTATTGTCGGGAGACTGATTAGCGACCCAGCCACCCGCGGGACAGCCAGAGTCACCGTAGGCAGTGTCGCCTGGATACGTCCACAGTCCCAAGACTGAACGGCCAGCGTGACTTCTGATCAGTTCAGTCATGGCTTTTTGGGCTGCGGCAAGCTTTGGGACTCCTGAACTATCCGCATCCTCCATTGATCCGGAGATATCCACTATGAGAATGAGTGGTTGGTCCTTTGAGAAGCTGGGTAGTTCAGCAACCTGAGTTTCAGACCCCGCCCCATCCGAGTCGCCAGTATCCGTTGCCTGTACAACCTGCGTTCCGCTGAACAACATGGCGATGGTAGCCACTAGCAAAGTGATCGTCGAAAAGGTGATGTTGCGAATCCGGGAGGTCATGGGGCGTCCGTAAGAAGGTCGATCTTTGCTGCTGTCCCTTTAACTTGGGCGTCCGCCAGGTAAACGTCGGCCCGCTCCTCCGTAGAAATCTGCATTTCGAGGCGCAGTACCCCGGTCAAATCCACTTCGATTGTCTGGGACGAACCATGTGTGAG
This sequence comes from uncultured Microthrixaceae bacterium, assembly GCA_964454385.1. Classification (GTDB taxonomy): domain Bacteria; phylum Actinomycetota; class Acidimicrobiia; order Acidimicrobiales; family Microtrichaceae; genus JAMLGJ01. The sequence continues at coordinate 2,711 of CAYVYG010000021.1, read as the reverse complement.
AGTAGTTGAGTACACCTGCTTCCCGTCGGTGAGGACAGTCAGTGTCGCCGTCGTTGTGGGGGCGCTTGAGTCAGAGATGCCAGCCACTGCGGTGAAAAGGGTGGCGTGCCGTCCAAGTGCCCACGCGTAGACTGCCGGGTCCCGTGACCGGGCCGAACACTGCATAGCGTCAACGAAAGCCTGACCGTTGATCTGCACGTCGCTGATGTAACAACGTGATGAATCGTCAGTTTCCTGCAAGTCCGCTAGGAACACCGCGGAACCTGATTGGGAGACCACCAGTTCAACCGACAGCGGCAAGGGTTCACCGGGTTCCACGTCCTGGCTGATCACAGTGCCTGTTGGAACTGTCGGTTTGAACTCTTCGACTATTTGAGTTTGGGCGCCAAGTAAAGATAGTTCTCGGATGGCGTCCGCCTTAGGTTTACCTTCCAGTTCAGGCATGAGCGCGGGCTCGGAAACACTCAAAACTATTGTGTTCTGAAGGATTTCTCCCACCACGGGGTCTTGCGCCACGACTACACCCGGCTCTCCCGCCCAAGGGATCATTTGGACTGTGATTGCTAAGGGGTCGAAACCGCTGTCCGCCAGAATCTGCCGAGCATCAGCTGACTCTAACCCTCGCACATCAGGGACTGTGAGTACGTCCTCACCGGATTGGGGTGCAGGAGGAGCCCCTTGTAAGTCTGTTACCGGCAGCGCTTGGGAAGCGGCGATCTGATTACTCAGTAGCCAACCTGAGATGACACCACCGATGAACAGCCCCAGCGCAACCAGAACTCCACCACCAATGAAGAAAGGGAGGATCGGTTTCTTCTTGGTGTTCTTTGGTTCGAGGGCGCCCACAGCATTCTCATGTGCGCCAGGTGTTACAGGTGAGGTAGGGGTGACGGGGGGCGCGGGCGGCGAATACTGGTACTGTTCCCACGTTTGGTTCGGGTATTGACTCCAAGTTCCGTCATCGTGTTGAACCCACCCTGTAGGAGGCTCATCGGTCGGCGGGGGAGGAATATCCTGAGGTTCAGTCAACGTTGACCTCCAAAACAGGCGGTTGAAGCTTCGACTATTACTGTACCGGGCACATGTGTCCGGTGGCCGTCAAATTCACGATTGCGCTAGCGCTGTGCGGGGCCCTTTGGTTCACGCGGTGTTGCCGTTCGACTGAGCCTGCGAGCGGTCTTCCTGACGTTCTGCGGCCTCGAACTCCGACCCTGGAATGGGAACTGTCTTTCGTTCCGTTCTACTCCGCACAGTTACTTCCAAGGATCCGGCCGCTTCGCGCCGACTGAACAACGCCAGAGGAAGCGTCCCTCTCTCACCCGGGGATCGGTTGTCTTTCATACGTGACCCCGTCGGCTAGAACGACCGTCCCGCCATCGGCCAAATCAGCTAAAATCCGACCTTCGTACTGGAGCTGGCTGCCCACGCCGTCCTCTCTTTCAATGACTAGCCACAGATTTTCGCCGGTTGCCAAGTTCAAAGTTACGGGGGAGCCCTCTGGTTGCCTGGTGCCCACCGGTCCGTATGCCTCTCCCCAAACGGCGGGGGATCCATTCATTGGCAGCATTATTAGTTGCGGGATCGCGTCGCCAATCGACCTGCTCGGGACTGCAACCCAACACTCCATCTAGGCTTCCCTTGGTCATAGGGAACTCGCCGAAGGGGGCTGATACCGGGAGCCGCCAATACATAATGCCGCCGTGGAATGTAGACCCCGTGAAGCCAGCTTGCTTAGCGGTGATCAGGTTTTCGGGAAGTGCTCCAGCGCTTACTCGGCGGTCTGGAACGGGGTTGTTTGGGGCACGCACCTCTTGGGTTTTGTTAGGCTTGATCTTGTTCTAGCAGCGGGGGCTTAGGAGTGGATAGTGGACCCATCGGAAGGTGCCTTCTCTCCTGAGACACCCACAGAAACGTCGTCGCCGCCGCCTCCGCCGCCGCCCGCCCCGCTTCTTCTAGCGGAGCTGCCACCCTCCTCGCTTGTGCCGGGACCACCGCCGCCGCCGCCTGTGACCCAACCTCCAGCTGTCCTGAAGACTGGCCCGAAGAGAGTATGGCGTTACGTCGCGGGCGCAGTCGCTGTCGCGGGTACGTTGGCGGCTGCCGCAGCGCTTGTGGTGCCTCTGCTGGTTGACCGGGGAGAGAAGGAGACGGCTCCTGAGACCCTTACTGTGCGTCATTCCGGGTCCGCGTCGGGAGAGGGAAGCGATGGGGACTATGGTGCGCCTCTAGGGACTCTGGAGCCCGAATACGGAGATGGTTCTTGGATGGTGCCACTTTCGGCCCCCATTGAGACTTTTCCTGACGAACCGCACTTTCTGGCAGGGACAGGGCAGGTCTTCTGTTCGGAAGAACAAGGTGAGTGGCTGAAAACCCACGGGACATACTTGGAGTCAAATTCCTGGGACACGCAGGCGGGAGAGGTTAGTTTGCGGCTTGGGAATGAGGCCATTTCGGGGGGTGCCCTTTCCCTAAACAACGTGCGTTTCGAAGTTGGGGAGGAATACCAAGAGGGCTTGGTCAGGTTTGAGTTTCCCTCCGGGGATAGAGGTGGAGGGACCCTAGGACAGTCATTGTTACTGAGCGCGCAGGGTGGTCCCGCCATTTTTGGAGAGCCGGATCCCCCATTGGTACTGGCCTGAAGAACTGGAACCAGAGGGCACGCCAGTCACTTTGAATCTAGACCCTGGGGAAGTAATGCATTACCACTTCGA
>CAYVYG010000020.1:0-16384 GCA_964454385.1 uncultured Microthrixaceae bacterium | reverse complement strand
GGAGCGGCGCCCAATCGCGTGCCCGCGCCTCGGACGCCGATGCCACTGATAGTGACCTTCACGCGTCCACGGACGCGTGAAGGTCACTCTGGGCGCGATCCTCGGGCCTCGTTTCTCTGTCGCACCCCCGTCGTATGCTCAGGTCGCGCAACAGCGCGACCGGGACAACGCATCTGGGTCCGATGCTGAGGTGACTACCCCGGCAGCGACACACCAGGCGGAGTGCACCCTCGAAGCTCGGCTGGGTGCGCAGGACGCCGAAGCGCTCGTCACAACGACTGGCGGCCATCTCGGCGCCGAAGCTGCCATCGGCGAAGGGCAGCGACTCCGCGACCGCGCTGATGGCGCGCACCAGCTGAGGGGACGCTGGGCTCGCATCGCAACGGATGGCTCCACCGCCGTGACGATTCGATCGCGAGGTTCATATGACGTTGCAGCTGTTGCGGCTTTGCTAACATAATGAAAGCATGCCGAACATCCTCGTACGCGACCTGCCAACCGAGGTCCACAAAGCCCTACAGGACCGCGCAGAGCAGCAGGGTCAGTCGCTGCAGCAGTACCTGACCGCAGAGCTCACCCGTCTCGTCGAGCGGCCAAGTCCGAACGAGCTGTTCGCTCGCATCTCGAAGCGACGTGGAGGCCGAGTCGGCTTCACCCAGGCGATCGCCGATCTCAACGACGAACGACCCGTCTCCTGACGATGCTCGAGTGATCGTCGTCGACGCCTCAGTCCTGGCGAACGCGCTGGCCGATGACCACGCGGCTGGTCGCTCGGCGCGCTCCCGGTTGGCTGTCGGTGAGGATCTGGCAGGCCCGGACCTCATCGATGTCGAAACGGTTGCCGTGCTGCGGAAGCGCTGGCTCGCCGGCGACCTGACCCGGCACCGGTTCTCGGTGGCGATCGACGATCTGGAGGATCTCGAGCTCAGCCGGTACCCGGCGCTGCCGCTGGTGCGCCGCGCATACGAGCTGCGCGTCAACGTGACCCCGTATGACGCCGTCTATGTGGCCCTTGCCGAGCGTCTCGGCGCCACGCTGTTGACCGCCGATCAACGGCTCTCCTCCGCGCCGGGGATCACCTGTCCGATCGAAACGCTCACCGACTGACTGACACCAGTCGGGGTTGTTGGCGGGTCTTATGATTGGCGGTGTCATGTCTGATGCACTCGCAGCCGGTCGCGAGGCGTTCGCAAGTCGTGCATGGGATGACGCCCACACCTCACTGGCCGAAGCGGACACGGAGAACGGACTACCGCTCGAGGACCTCGAAGCGCTGGCCACCGCTGCGTACCTCGCGGGACGGGACCGCGAGAGCATCGAGGCCTGGACCCGGGCGCATGGCGAAGCTGTCGCCGACGGCCTGTTCGAACGGGCGGTGCGCAGCGCGTTCTGGGTCGGCTTCGGCCACATCCAGCGCGGCGAGATGGCCCAGGGAGGCGGGTGGATGGCAAGAGCCAACGAGCTCGTGGCCGAACATGGGCTCGATTGCGCTGAGTGCGGCTACCTGCTGGTCCCAGTGGCGCTGATGAACCTCGACGCCGGCGAGTACGACAGCGCCCTCGAGTGCTTCTCGGAGCTGAGCAGGATCGCGGACCGCTTCGACGACCGTGACCTTCGTGCGCTCGGCCGTCTCGGCACGGGCCAGGCACTGGTCTGTCTCGGACGACACAGCGAAGGGGCGGAACGCTTCGACGAGGTGATGGTCGACGTCACCGCCGGTGCGGTCTCACCGGTGGTGGCAGGTGTGGTGTACTGCGGGGTGATCGACGCCTGCCAGCAGGCCTTCGACATCGACCGGGCCCACGAGTGGACCCGTGCGCTGCAACACTGGTGCGACGGGCAGTCGGGGCTCATCCGCTACCGCGGCCAGTGCCTCGTGCACCGCTCCCAGGTGCTGGCCCTGCACGGCGAGTGGGGTGAAGCGCTGACCGAGGCCGAAGCGGCTCGGGTTCGCCTGTCGGAGCCACCCCATCCCGCGGTGGGCATGGCGCACTACCAACTCGGTGAGCTCCGGCGGCTGCGCGGCGACCTGCCGGGAGCAGAGGACGCTTACCGGAAGGCCCAGGACTGCGGGCGGCCACCACAGCCAGGGCTGGCTCTACTGCTGCTCGCCCGAGGCGAGACAGACGCTGCAGCCGCGATGATCGAGACCGCCGTGTTGGAGACCACCGACGGCGTCGCGCAAGCTGCACTGCTCCCCGCACTGGTGGAGATCCGCCTCACTGCGGGTGAAGCCGACCGGGCGGCTGCGGCCGCGGATGAACTGGAGCTCAGTGCCCGCACCTTCGACTCGCTGTTTCTCGTCGCCGCCTCCGAGCAGGCCCGCGGCTCGGTGGCACTCGCCCGGGACGATCCCGCCGGAGCGCTGGGCCTGCTCCGCTCCGCGTGTGACCGGTGGCGGGACTTGGAGATCCCCTTCGAGGCAGCCAAGGCCCAGGTGCTGATGGCACGCGCCTGTTCGGCCCTGGGCGACCGGGTGACGGCTCGTCTCGAGGCCGATTCGGCGCAGCGAACCTTCATCCAACTCGGCGCCGCGGGCGCTCTCGATGCGATGAAGGACGCCGTCGACGCGACGAGCGCCGGCGGGTCCCGTCAAGCGATCAGCCCACGCGAGAACCAGGTCCTGCGCCGGGTGGCACGCGGGATGACCAACCGCGAGATCGCGGACGACCTGTTCATCAGCGTGAAGACGGTCGAGCGCCACCTCTCCAACATCTTCACGAAGCTCGACGCGACGAACCGTGCATCGGCCACCGCGATCGCTCAGGCCCGCGGGCTGATCTAGCAGCGATCCGGCCGGATCAGCATGGTCCGCTCCCCCCGCTCCCCCACGTCACCGTTCTGTCCTGCGGGAGTCACCGGTTCTGTGCACCGCTGCAGGACAGAACCCGAGGTGATCGACGCTCACAAACGAGGACACGACACCCGAGCGTGCCTGCCCGTTCTACTGCGACTCCATCCATGGGGGGACCGGAGGCATCGGAACCGGAGAGAGCCCGTAGGTGTCGGTCGGGTCGTCCCAACGTTGGCCGCACGCCCCGTTGTAGGGGAACGAGGCGCTGTAGCCGGCGTTGGGGATGATCGGCGTCGCTCCGACTGCTACGGAAGTGACGAACGAGTCGACCGCCGTGACGACCGCTTCGTCGCCGAATCCCTCGATGCTGAAGTGGCCGCCGGAGGTCTCGATCTGGGCGCGGGTGACACCCTTGTCGCCTCGATAGGGCAATCGCACCGGTACAGGGTCGAGCGTCGGGGACCCGTAGATCGTCGACGGCGCCTGGGTCGACGCCATCGCCAATCCGATAGATCCCGCCAGATGACGACTCGATTCGACCGGGACGCACGAATCAGCGACACCGGTCACGTTGAGGAAGCTCATCGAGCTGGCGTAGTTGCTTCCGTCGACGGCTTCGATCGAGGTCTGCAACATCTGGACGAGCGGATTGAGCTCATCGATCGGACCAGGGTCGCCGGTCAGCATCCCGAACAGATCGCGATTCGACTTGGAGTGTGCCACGGTGTGATAGAGCCCGGCGCCGCCCGCAGATGACACCACACCCTGGATGGTCGAATCGGCATTCGCCACCAGGGCCAGGGTCTGCGCACCCTGGCTGTGCCCGGAGATGAGCGACACCGCCGCATCGGTCGTGACCGGAGTCGAGCTCTCCAACGGCTCCCCCGCCATGTCCAGCGTCGCCAGAGCACGGAGCAGTCCCAGGTGATCGGCAGCCTGTTGGAGTTGGTTCCCGCGCCCGGCGACGACGTTGAGGTAGTTGTAGAAGAGGATCTCGGGTTGATCGGCGGGTGGAATGCCCAAGAGCGTCAACAGCGGGTCGGTCACTCCGGCCATGCCCGGGGCGATCTCGGCGACCACCCACCCCGCCGAGTTGAACGGTGGCGGGTGATGGCTGATGTCACCATCGGCACCGGTGCCGTCGATGTACGCGGCGATCGGCCATCCGTTCGGCGGTGGTGTGCCACAGGGGACCTTCATCGTCACCGGGACAGAACGGGATCGGGCCACGACCGCAGTTCCGTCGGAGCCCACCACCACACCACCGCCTCGGGTGAGGTAGGGGAAGGTGCCGTGCTGGAACCTCGGAAGTGACACCGTGGCCGTGACCAACGCTGTGGGGGTGTTGCCGGCGTTCCGGTCCAACTCGCACTCGGTCTGCCCGGTGACGTTCAGGGCCGGTGATGCGACACGGTCCACCGCCCCTGTCACGGCGCGCCACTCGCGCCCCACATCCTGGGTCGTGTAGACCGTGAACGCGAGTATCGCGTCGGTGGCCCACGCGGTGTGCGCAGCGGTTGCATCACGAACCTCGGCACGCTGTCGTTGCAGGGTCGCCCACGTTCGGGCATCGACGCCGGTCGCCGCGGACCAGGGCTGGTCGAGCTCTGTGAGCAGAGGGGCCGCGGGGATCGGGGAGCCGTCCCGCGCGTGCACACCGTCGAACACCACCGCCGCGTACCGCGTGGCCGGGCGCAACGGATGGCCCGGGTAGGGCAGGATCACGAGGCTGTGATCAGGTCGGAACCGGTCCCCGGTGTCCCTCGGCACGACCTGCACCGGGGCGCGTTCCCCTCGGTCGAGATCGATCAGCTGCACAGTCGAGGTGGGATCGAGCGACTCGGAGGCAGACGGCAGGGTCGTGGGGTCAAGAGCAACCGTCGACTGGAAGTACACGGCACTGTTGGTGCCGAAATCGGACACCGCCGAAGCTGCGCTGGCAACGGCCTGTGGGAGTAGTGGGATCGGTGGCAGGGGGTCTCCCGCGAGCAGGTCGGTCCGCACCCCAGGCATCCCGCTGACGTCGATCGTTCCGGAGGGGGTCTTGCGGATCTCGTTCGGCCACGGGAACGAGTAGAACCCAGCCGTGCGTGCCGCGTCCATCAACAACGCAGGCGCCGGCTGCGGACCCTGACCGGGTGGTGGAGCACACGCCGCGGCCAGGACGATCAGGGCGAGACCTGCAACCATGCCGCTCCGACGGAACCACCCCAACAGGCTCGTATGCTCCACGATGACTCCCCTCGCTCGTGATGCTGGACCTTCCTACCAGATCCACGGGTTGCGCGTGCGATCTTCTCGCCGACGCTGCGCTGAAGTTGTCGACATCTGTGGATCGGCGCCGCGCTGCCGGAGCCTGGGACGCGAACCGTCACGTCAGCTATGGGGGTTCTCCCTGATGGGCCGAGTCATCGGCGATTGGGTGGTACCCCCGATGCCGCTCGACCGACCGTTTCGTACCGTGCAAGCAAGGGTTCGTCCGACAGGGCGACGCCAGCTTCACAGCACAACCAGAAGGTCTCACAACAGGGGGGTCGACCGGTGAGCGAGATGAGAACCGAACACCAGGACTTCGTACTGGCGCAGCAGCGGATCCTCGATCGCTACGGCGTTCGGGCGGAGTCCCGCATGGTCGAGCTCCGGATGCTCGAGGGACACCGCTTGGACGAACGACATAACGATGGCCAGGCTCACGTGCTGGTTGCCGGTGAAGGACCGCCGGTTGTGATGGTCATCGGAGGCACGATGGCCGCCGCGATGTGGGCTCCTCTGATGGCCGAGCTCACCGGATACACCCTGTACGCGGTCGACCTCCCGGGCCACGGACTGTCTGCTCCGACCACCTTCCGAACCGACACGATGCGCACCACGGCGGTCGATTTCCTCGACCAGATGCTCGACGGACTCGGGCTGGAACAAGCGCCCTTCGTGGGGCATTCGATGGGTGGGCTCTTCTCATGCTGGTTCGCCCTCGCGCACCCCGAGCGCGTCACGGCGCTCAGCCTCATCGCTTGTCCGGCGTTCCTGTTGGGCACGTCCGCTCCGTTGCCGATGCGACTCGTCGCGCAGGTCACACCGCTGCGACACCTGCTCGACCGGATCCAGCCGCCATCTCCGAAGCAAGTGGAGCGCCTCCTGGCCATGGCGGGTGAGAACCCCGACGTCGCGCCGGAGCTGCGCGATGTCTTCGTCAGCCTCGCGCGGCTTCCGGAATCCAGCGGGAACTTCGCGGAGCTCGTGCGCGCCGGAGTGGGGATCTTCGGGTCACGACCCGCGGTGCAACTCAACGAGGACGACCTGGCGAGGATCACCCAGCCGGTGCAGTTCGTCTGGGGTGAGAACGACCCGTTCGGGCCGCCATCGGTCGGACGCCGAGCCGCGGAGATCATCCCCGACGCGGAGTTCAATCTCGTTCCGACCGGTCACGGCCCCTGGTTCTCCGAGGCCGGCACGGTCGGGGCGCTGGTCGGCAGGTTCCTTCGCGAGCACCCGGCTTCGCCCGATCCGGCCTCCGTGGCAACGCCCACGGAGTCCTCCACCAGCCGACCCGCGAACCAACCCGATACCAACCAGGAAGGCACACCATGAACACCGAATCGAACCCCGCCTCGACACAGACCACCACAAGGCGAACCCGCTACGAGGGCAATCCCGCTGAGCTCTACCAGAAGCACTTCGTGCCCGCGATCGGGCTGCCGTTCGCCACACCGGTCGTCGACGCAGCCAACCTCACGAGCGGTGAACGGGTCCTCGACGTCGCATGCGGCACCGGCGTCGTCGCTCGACTCGCAGCCGAACGAGTAGGTCCCACCGGCGCAGTGGCCGGGATCGACGGGCACCCCCGGATGCTGGAGGTCGCTCGCAACACGAGTCCCCGCAGCGGGTCGAACACAGGATCAGCCACGACCGCGCCGATCGACTGGCGAGAGGCCAGCGCCGAGGGGCTCCCGTTCGAGGACTCGTCGTTCGACGCGGTGCTGTGCTCGCTCAGCCTGCAGTTCTTCGCCGACAAGCCGACCGCGGTCCGTGAGATGCACCGGGTGCTGAGGCCCGGTGGACGGCTCTCGATTGGCGTGCCGGGACCGACACCGCCGCTGTTCGAAGTCCTCGCCGACGTGCTCGCGGACCACCTCGGCGCCCAGCCGGCCGGCTTCACCCGGGCTGTGTTCTCCCTGAATGAACCCGATCGTCTGCATGAGTTGCTCTCCCAGGCGGAGCTCGCCGACACAGAGGGCGACCGGAGCGCGATACCGCTTCGCCTCGATGCCCCGGCGGACTTCTTGTGGCAGTACATGCTGAGCACTCCGCTGGCAGGGGCAGTGGCGGATGTCGACGAGGTCCGTCTCGCCGCGTTGGAACATGACGTCGAGCAACGGTGGGCACCGTTCGTGGTCGACGGAGGTATGGAGACCGACGTCGGCCATCTCCTGGGAACCGCGTCCGCGCCGTCGCGGAGCTGACAGGCGGTCCTGGGACCTACGTCGATGCGACTCCGTTCTCAGAACCTGATCTGATCACCTAGACGCACCCGCGAAACACACGGGGTCAGCTGTTGAGGATCTTGGCCTTCTGGGCCGCGAACTCCTCGTCGGTGAGGATGCCCTGTGAGTGGAGCTCACCCAGCTCCCTCAGCTGTGCGATGGGATCCGGTGCCGCCGGCCCAGGAGCCGGCGCAGGTTGAGCCTGTGGCGCAACTCCCTGCTGGTACGCCTGCTGGCGCTCGGCATAAATCTGTGCGTCGCGGTCCGCGAACTTCTCGGCCTGACGGCGTTGCACCCGTCCGTTCACCGCCGACGCGGTGCCGGCGATCACGGCCGTGCGGGCGACTCCCCTGAGCAGTCCTGGCATGTCTCTGTCCTCTCAATCGAGCGCATCGAGCGCTTCGTTGACCACGTCTGCAGGAATCCTGGCACTTGCCAGCACCTCCGCGCCCACGTTCCTGGCGGCAGCCACGAACGGCCTCGCCCACGCGTTCTCGTAGACCAGCACAGCAGCGGTCATCCCGGGTTCAAGGATCGATCCCGCTTCCGCCTGCTCGTCCTCCCCGAGCATGCCGGAACGAGCGCCCGCGAACACGGTCATCTCGTGGTCGAGCGCATCGAGATCGACACCCGACACCGTTCCGTCGGAATCCTTCTGCAGGACCATCACGTCGAGCACCGTGATGGCTCCGGACTCCACGATCTGTGCCAACGCCGCCGCGATCGAGCCATCTGCGCGAGCCGTCGGAAGCTGCAGGACCAGGTAGTCCACCGGCCCGATCGCATCATCGGATTCTGAACCCATCTCGGCACTCCCCTTTTGACATACCGACCCTTGACATGCGGAAAGCACCCGGCTCTCCGTTCACCAATGCATCCGATGGCGTCGCGCCGAGGCTCGGCTAATGAATGTAGCCTGCCTTCCGCGACGACGGTGTTGATCACCCGCATCGGGTGATACTCAATCGATCCTGGGTGCGGGACAGGGCAGTTCGCCCGGTGGCATGGAACTGTCCGCTGTGGCACCCGCCGGTGTGGTCCCAGACCGGACAGTTCGCTGGGGTGCGCAGGCGTTTACCGAGTCGGGAGCACTCGCCTACGATGCGCCCATGACAGTCGACCCGGCCCGCCTCGAGGAAGTGCAGACCACCCGCTGGCGTGACCAGTGGCTGGAGCTCAAGGCGCAGGTGATCGACACCGGGCTCTGCACCGGCTGCGCGGGATGCGTGATCGCGTGCCCCCACGACGTGATCGGCTACAACCACGAACAGGGTGGCTACCGCCCGTTCCACCTCGAAGAGGAGCTCGGTCCCGACGACTGCATCCACGGCCAGAAGGGCTGCACCAGCTGCACCAGGGCGTGTCCCCGCTACGGGATCTGGGAGAGCCAGGCCGATGACCACCTCTTCGCCCGAACCCGCAACGACGACGAGATAGCGGGCGTCTACCACGACATCCTGTTGACCCGGGCGAGCGAGCAGACCGTGCTCGAACAGGGCCAGGACGGAGGTCTCGTGTCCGCGATCCTCATCTGGGCCCTCGAGAACGACTACATCGACGCGTCGCTTGTCAGCTACCTCGAGGGTGACAAGGACTCATGGAAGGCCCGCCCCGGGGTCGCAGCAACCCGCGAGGAGATCCTCGCAGCGGCGGGCAGCCGCTACACCTACTCCGCGAACACCCTCGCGTTCGACGAAGCGGTCGAGGCGGGCCACGAACGCCTCGCTCTGGTCGGGATGGGATGCCAGGCCTCCTCCCCGCCGGTGATGTGGAGCCGCAAGATCGGCAAGGTGGGCAAGCCCTTCGTGTTCGTGATCGGGCTGTTGTGCTCGAAGACCTTCGACGACGCCATCTTCGAGGAGCTCTTCTGGACCAAGTACGGCCTTGCGCGCTCCGACATCGTGAAGATGAACATCAAGGGCGTGTTCCAGATCTGGACCCACGACGGCACCTACCGGGAGATCAACCTCAAGGAGTGCCACGCCTGGACCCGCGAGGGATGCCTCTACTGCCCCGACTTCGCGGCCGAGCACGCCGACATCTCCTGCGGTGGCATCGGGGAGAACGCGGATTGGACCCTGACCGTCGTGCGCACAGAACTCGGACGGGAGGTCATCTCAAGAATGATCGACCAGGGTGTGATCGAAGCCCGACCCGGCGACTCGGATCCCGGCGCGATCGCCCTCATGCGCCGCCTCGCCGAGAAGTCGCGTTCACGCTGGCCCGATACCGCCGAGGTGAGCATCCGGGTGGGGGTCCCACAGGGCCCGAAGGCGAACTGAGCGGGGTCACCGCTGCAGCTCGCCTCGGCGCCGCCGAGGAACCGAGCCCTCGGAGGTCCGGGGCCTCCGCGGGGGCAGTGGTTCAGACCCGCCCGATCTGCACCCGCCACACCTCGGGACCCTCTTCCAGGTACTCCCAGGAGAACTCACCTGCGTGCTCGGCCTGGAACTGGTAGTGAAGCGGCTTGGGGTCGTGGTCGTTGATGAGCACGAAGTGCTCGCCCGAGCCGAGCCCGTCGTAGGTCTCGAAGATGAGCTGATGGCGACGTGCTGGAGGCTCGCTGCGGATGTCGAGGTTCTGATCGCTTGGGGACATGGGTTTCTCCTCTGTCCGGACGTGGTGTCCGGAGGTTCTGTTGGACCCGGCCGGGACGACCGGTGTGACGATCCCGACTACGTGATGTCGCCGCCGCAGTGAGGTCATCAGCGTATTTCTAGTGTAGAGTAGATTAATAGTTCAACAGGAAACCGTGGTAGTTCGACAAGACAGTCCAACAGGACGATTGCGGAGGCCGTGATGACCGCGCCAACCCCCAGCACCGACTCAGGGACCACAGAAGTGCTCCTCGACGTGCGGCCGATCATCGAACGGGGCGAGGAGCCCTTCGGCACGATCATGGAGACCGTCGCGAGCCTCGACGGCAGGGCGCTGGTGCTCGTCGCACCGTTCGAACCGACACCGCTCCAGGGCGTTCTGTCGGCCCAGGGGTTCACCTACGAGTCCGAACAGGTGGGCGAGGCCGAGTGGCGGGTCCGCTTCGAACCGGCCGGCGGGGCCCCGGGTACGTCGCCGCCGACCGCCACATCCGAGGCAGGCACCGACGGGTCAGCCGTCACAGACACAACAGCCACCACCGACACGGACACGATCGGAGCAACGACGACCGGATCACCCGTTGCGGAGCCGGTGTCGCCCTACACGATCAAGCGACCGGCCACCGCTACGACCGAGCCTTCTCCGGCCCCTCGGAGCGAGGCGCCGGCTCCGGTTCCACCCGCTTCGGTCATGGCGATGGACCCGACGCTCAACGTCCCACCGGCGTGGTTGCCCCTCGGCTTCATGGCCGCCGCCGGTGTGGGGCTGGTCGGCTTCGGGACCGCACTGGCCATCGCAGCGCCCTCGGTGGTGACCGCCCCCCGCACCGACGACGTGATCGCCACGGTCCACCTGGCGGTGCTCGCTTTCCTCAGCACCGCGGTGCTCGGCGCGCTGCACCAGTTCGGACCGGTCGTGGGCGGCAGGCCGCTGCGGTCCATCCCGGCCGGCGCGATCACCGGCGTGCTCTTCGTCGCGGGCGTCTGGTTGATCCCGATCGGGTTCGCGCTCGGGCTGGATCCGGTGGTGCAGATCGGCGGGGTGACCGCCACCGTCGCGGTCTGCATCGCCGCGTGGAACGTGTCGCGGCCGCTGTCGGCGACCGGCAAGGGGGTTCCGATCGTGGGTCTGCGCCTCGCGGTGACCTACCTGGTGGTCACCGTCGCGTTCGGGATCACCTATGCCTTCGATCGTTCGCACTTCTGGTTCCCGCTCCTCGACCACCGCGTCCTCGCCCACGCACACATCGGCCTGCTCGGATGGCTCGGTCTCGCATATGTCGCGGTGGCGGAGAAGCTCTGGCCGATGTTCCTGTTGGCGCACCGTCCGCACGCCCGCGAGGGTGAGCGGGCGGTGTGGTTCCTCGGCATCGGCGCCCCGTTGCTCGTGGTCGGACTGTTGTTCTCATGGGAACCGCTCGCGATCATCGGTGGCGCGTACGTGGTACCGGGGCTGTTGTTCCACCTCGGGTCGCTCGCGTCGGTCATCCGTCACCGTCGACGAAGCCTCGAGCTGCTCCACGGCTTCGTGCTCACCTCTGCGGGATGCCTCGTGGTGGCGATCGCCACGGCCGTGACAGCGGGCCTCGCGGACCTGGCACCCGGCACCCGGAGCCGACTGGTCGTGACGGAGGTGACCGCACTCATACTGTGGCTCACCCTCGCGGTGGTGGGACACGCCCACAAGATCGTCCCGTTCATCTCCTGGAATCGCCTCCGTGGCCGCGGCATCACCACCGGGCGCGACGGCACTCCGCTGCTGTTCGCCCACCTCGTCGAGCCCACCGCGGCCCGCGTCACCTTCGCTCTGGCCGCCGCCGGCGCCCTGACCGGTCTGATCGGCTCGCTCAGCGCCACCGGATGGCTGCTGCGCGCGAGCGGTATCGCCCTGGGGCTCGCCGCTATCGTCGCGATCGCGAACCTCGCGTCGGGCCCGCTGTCGATGATCCGGTGGCACGACCGCAACAACACCCCGACACGGACAGAGGAGCTGCGCCATGTCGCTCACGAATGACCCGATAGAAGCGATCTACAACGCACTGCGCCAGGTCTACGACCCCGAACTGGGCCTCGACATCATCAGCATGGGTCTGATCTACCGCCTCGAAGCAGAGGGCGACCGCATCAAGATCGACATGACCCTGACCACGCCGGGCTGTCCGGTGTCCGAGACCCTGCCCGAGATGGCCAGGCTCGCTGCAGCGGAAGCGCTCGGGCCGGGGGGCGAGGACCGCATCGACTTCCAGATCGTGTGGGACCCTCCGTGGTGCCCGGATCTCATCGACCCCGAGACGCTCGCCTCGTTGGGGATGTGAGATGAAACCTGTGGTGATGGTGACGGATGCTGCCCGGGCGAAGATCCTCGAGCTGTTGGCCGAGGAGGGGGACGACCCGAACGAGATGGGCCTGCGGATCGAGGTCACGGGCGACAACGGTCCCGAGTACAGCTACGAGCTGACTTTCGACTCCCTTGAAGCCGCCGAGGCCGACGACTCGGTCGTCGACTGGTTGGGCCTGAGCGTGATCGTGCCCCGGGCATCGGTCGACAAGCTCCAGGGCGCAACGCTCGACCTGCCCACGGACGGTTCGCAGGGGATGATCCTGCGCAACCCCAACCGACCCGACCCCCTCGCAGGGATGGACGTCGAGTTGACCGGCGACGTACCCGAGCGGATCAACACCCTTCTCGAGGCGGCCATCAACCCGAGCCTCGCCCAGCACGGGGGTTGGGCGGAGCTGCGCGGCTGGGAGGAGCCACGGGCCTACCTGATGATGGGCGGCGGGTGCCAGGGATGCGCGGTGTCGTCGATCACGCTTCGCAACGGCATCGAACGCACCCTCAAGGACCGGATCCCAGAGATCCTCGAGGTCGTCGACGTGACCGACCACGCCGCGGGGACGAACCCTTATTACGAGGCGTCCAAGAAGTAGCCGGCCGGTGGCAACCACCGCCGTGGTCAGGCGCTACTGCCGCCGTGGTCAGGCGCTACTGCCGCAGTGTTCGGGTGCGGCAACCGCCGCAGTGTTCGGGTGCGGCAACCGCCGCCGTCACGAGCGCCGCAACGGTTCGAGTTGTGCCGCGGTGGGTTCGGCGCAGCAGAACCACGCTTCTGTCAGCCGTGGCTTTCGCTCCTGTTCGGCTGCTACAGCCGGATCGATCATCCAGTCGTCGCGGCCCGACCCGGCCGCCTCGCGCACGATCCGGCGCACCGCGCCATAGGTCTGTGCGAGTGGCCGATCGTCGGCTGCTGCCTCTTCAACGACCCCAGCGATGCGCCGCTGTAGCTCCCCGGTTGCGGGATCAGCCGGTGTCCAGTCGTAGCCGAGCTGATCGGGATCGTAGGACCCGAGGTGCGGTTCCATCGCTGGATGGCCGACGAGGAGCGAGCCCTGGGGCACCAACAGCCTGATGCTGTAGTGGACCGGATCGATGTTGCCGATCAGGTCTTGCTCCGCGACGAATTCCATCAACTCGACCAGGTCAGAGAGGGTCGTCCAGGGAGTGAACGGCATCAACGACGGCCGAACCTCGATGCCGTGGGAGCGCAGCACCTCGGTGGCCTCCACCATGTCCGCGCGGGTGTGGCCCTTGTCGAGGATCGCAAGGATCGAGTCGTTGACCGTCTCGAACGCGGAGACCACGAACAGACAACCCGCGTCGGCGAACCGCGGCCACAGCTCCCGGTGTCGGAGGATCAGCTCGACCTTGGTGGTGCAGTCGAAGGTGAGGTCCGGATGGCGCCGGTGCATCTCGTCGAGGATCCGCAGGGAGTGCCGGGGCCCGTTCAGGAAGTCGGGGTCACCGAAGGTGATGTGGGTAGCGCCGGCTTCGACGAGCTGGTCGATATCGGCGATTACCGTGTCGTGATCCACGATACGCATCCGTCCGCCGTAGACCGCCGGGACCGGGCAGTGACGGCAGTTGAACCCACACCCGTGGCTCGCCTCGACGTATCCGACCGGGCGCTGCTCGCCCGCGACCGCGAGGCGCGCGTAGCGGGACAAAGGCTCGAGGAGGTGGCGCGCCGGGATCTCGAAGTGGTTACGTCCCAGTTGCACGACCGGCTCGGGTTCTCCGGGGGCGCGACCGACAGGGCCCTCCGCAGACGCCCTGTTGGCATCGGCGCGGTCGTCGAGGGAACCAACCCAGGCCACGAGCGCCGGCTCGTACTCCCCCGCGATCACGCGGTCGACGATCCCACGGTCCATGAGAGCGCCGTCGGTGCTCTCATGGCCGGTCGCCGCGTAGAGTCCGTACAGACAGACCGGCAGCTGCGGGTGCTCCCCGCGGACCTCCCGGGCGACCTGGAGTCCGAGGCGCATCGCGGTGTGCATCGGCACCGAGATCGCCACGGCGTCGATGCCCGTCAACCGGTTCGGATCCCAGGGCTGCACCGAGAGGTCCACGCATGTGACGTCGTGTCCGCTGCGCTCCAACGCGGCCGCCGGCGAGGCGACGTGCAAGGGCTGATGGCCCAACTCGTAGGTGGACACCAACAGGACCCTCATCGCGGGCACGAACCGATCCCTACCTCGGACAGGGTCGTGTGGGGGTCGGTTCCCCCGTTCGGAGGCCGACCCGCGGGCTCGTCGGTGATCGTGACCTCCAGCGCCGAGTGCGCGGCGCGCAACGCCGAGCACACCCGCGCGGGGGTGTCGCCCACGGCGAACACGAACCCGAGGTAGCGCCCCCCCTCGGGAAGCGCCCGGATCGGCAGACCCCGGGCTGCGGTGATCTCCACATCGACGACCCCGCTAACCGCACGCGCGGCCTCGAGCCCTGCGATGTCGGCCAACAACCCCGAGCGTGGGATCGGCAGCATCATCACCCCGGACGCAGCACCCACCGGGTCGAGGTCCCCGACACCGATGCCGAGGGCATCTCGCAGGATCAGCTCCTCGAGCGAGCTGTCCACACCGAAGCGCAGAGCGCGCGAGCAACGACCGCCGATCGACCGGGCCGCGATCTCGATGACCACGGCTCGGGGCGACCCACCGGCGCCGTCGCGCGCCACCCGGAGCTCGGCGTGAACCGGACCGTCGCTCAGGCCGAGGGCGCGACAACCCGCCTGTGCCGACCCGATCACACGAGCCTGCTCGGCGTGTGAGAGACCCGAGGGTGTGACGTAGATGGTCTCCTCGAAATAGGGCCCGTCGAGTGGATCCGGCTTGTCGAACAGGGCCAGCACCTCGAGGTTCCCGCCGCGCACCAACCCCTCGAGAGCGACCTCGGGTCCCGGTACGAAACGCTCCACCAGGAGCGGCTCGTCAGGTGACCGGCCATGTGTTCCGAGGATCCGTCGCACGCGGTTCGCGGTCTCCACCGCCTCCTCGGGGGTATCGGCTCGGATCACCCCGATGCTCGCGGACAGCGACACCGGCTTGATCACACACGGCAGGCCCACGTGTCGTGCCAGAGCTGCGATGTCGTCGCCGCGCAGCGCGACCCCGAAGGTCGGTTGGGGAACCTGCCAGGAGGCGAGGACGCTGCGCATCTCCACCTTGTCGCGGGTGGCCGCGACCGCGTCGGGCGGGTTGTGGGCGATCCCCAGCAACTCGCTCGCGTGAGCGGCGGTCAGAACCCCCTGGTCGTCGACCGCGACGACCGCGTCGACCGGGTGACGTCCGGTGGCGGCGGCGATCCTCGCAGCCGAGTCCGCCGGCCGGTCGAGATCCACCACGACCAGTCGGTCCTCCATCGCCGCGGCAAGCGGCGGGGACTCATCTGTGGCCACCACGACGTCGACACCCAGCCGCGCCGCCGCCTCGAGGAACGCGACCGCACGGTAGCCGTCGGTCGGAACCACCAGCACGACCCGAGCTCCCTTGTGTCGTGCTCGATCCCGTGGTGCCACCACCGCCAGCATACTTCTGGAAGCCGCTAGAACATTTCGCGACGAGCCCTGCCAGTCAGTCGATTCCGTAGGGCAGCTCGCTCAGCTGCGTCGCTGCGTCGGGGTCGTAGTCGAACATCGAGGTCACCGGTACGATGTCGTGCACCTCCACCACCGGCAGGCCCTCGGATGCGCACAGGTGCCGGTTGAGGACCTCCAGGAGCCCCATGCGTCTACGAGGTACCGCCACACTCTCGGGTACCGTGAGCGTGGCGAGCAAGGGCGACTGCATGCCTCAACAATCGGCCGCGCGACCCGGCCGCTGTAGGGCCATACGGATCATTTGGTGCTCACCGGTGGGTACGTCTGGTTCGGCCAGACAGGGCCGGTGGACCCTGCCAGGCCGGTCCGCTCAGGAGCTCTCGCAGTCCTCGAAGATCCGTGCGATGTTGTCCGGAATCTCGATATCCGCGTCGGAGTCGGCTTCCGCCTGGGCTTCTTCGAACTCGCGGGCCTCGTCGAAGGGGACCTTGTCCACGAGACCCTCGTAGACACAGGCGCACTGCTTCTCGCTCGCGAGTGGCGCATACCCCTTCGGGGATTCACCGTTGTCGGGGTCGATACCGGTGCAACCCAACATGAAGTTGTCCCTGTAGTCGTCTCCGTACTTCGTGGGCT
>CAYVYG010000019.1:16143-17540 GCA_964454385.1 uncultured Microthrixaceae bacterium | reverse complement strand
GCTCCTGGTGCATGAAGGGCAGCTCGACCGCGTCGGTGATCATCTCGATCTGGTCGTCGAGACCGCCGATGTCGCCATAGGAGATGTCGGGCACCTCCTCGAGGACCAACTCCTCCACCTCGGCGCGGGGCAGACGTTCCAACAACACCCCCGAGCGGGTGTCCATCAGGATGTTGTCCCCGGCCTTGATCGGCACGTCGCGGAGCCCGTCGGCCAGGATCGCGACCCGTTCCTCGTCGGCGCGGGCGACCACCAGGGCGCGCAGGCCGTCATCTAGGAGCTCCTTGAAGGTGACCATCTCACCCGAACCATCGGGAACCCGTGCCATCACCACGTTGTAGGACTCGTTGAGGACGACCTCGGCGCCGCAGCGCAGGTCCTCGGTGGTGATGTCGGGTGACACCTCGACGCGCATCTTGCGGCCGGACGCCTGGACGTCGACCGTGCCGTCCTCGTTGACACCCAGCAGCGTGGCGTAGGCCGAGGGTGGCTGGGTGAGCTTGTCCACCTCCTCGCGCAACGCCGCTATGTGGTCCCGTGCCTCGCGCAGGGTGTAGGAGAGCTTCTCGTTCTGGCTGACGGCCTGTGCGAGTTGGCCCTTGGTCTCGAGCAGGCGCTCCTCGAGGGTCCGCACCCGTTTCGGGCCGTCCTGGAGCCGGCGCAACAGCAGGGCCACCTCTTCTTCGAGCTCGGTCACCCGTGCCGAGGCATCCTGGCCCGAGCCACCCCGTGGCCGAGGATCGTCCTCGTGGCTTGCTGTGTCGATGTCGTCGTTGCTCATCGGGACCTCCGTCCGCTGGATCCTCCCCAGCGGTTCCAGCTCCAACCGTTCTAGCGCCACTCGTGGCCATTTTGGTGGAGGGCACACCAGCGGGGCCATGTGACGTGATTCACGCTGTCGGAGTGGAGAAATTTACTTGTCCGATACCGTGCAAACTCCGGGTCCGTCTAAGATGAGCTGTGTAGCTCGGACCCCTCCCCACTACGGTCGGGGGCCGATCGGGGCGACACGGAGTCGCCTGGAACAATCAAGCCCGGCTCGGGCCCGACGGAAAGGCCGATGAACATGGCGATGAAGGTGTGGATCGACCAGGACCTCTGCACCGGCGACGGTCTCTGCGAGGAGATCTGCCCCGAGGTGTTCACACTGCTCGACGACGGCCTCGCCTACGTCAAGGAGGGTGACAAGGTCTTCAACGACCCGGGCGGCCCCGAAGGCCTCGCGGTGATCCCCGACGGTCAGCTCGAAGCCGTGATCGAGTCCGCCGAGGAGTGCCCCGGCGAGTGCATCTTCATCGAGGCCGACTGAGACTCGGACGCTGCGGCCCGGTGTCGATCAGCAAGCGCTGATCAGCTGGCACTGCGACTCTCGACAGGCCCGTTCCATAGCCAGGCAG